>DAIAMA010000048.1 GCA_027438535.1 bacterium | reverse complement strand
CGCGCGCCTGTTTGCTCAGCCGCGTTTTTAGGGAACAGGGCTGCGCGCCCAGCATAATAAAACTGACTAGCGGCTTGTATAGATGACGAAAAAGGACGCACCAGCCATAGAGCTAACCGATGCCGGACTGCTGCCATGCATGCCGCATGTCCTGCTGCATTTGCTCATAGCGGACGACGCGGACCCCGGCGGGTTCTGGCTACAGGCTATCGCGAAAGATCCGGCCCTGACGGCCCGCGTCATTTCCGCCTGGCGCGCAAAAGACACAAGGGAGAATGGCGCGCCGGCGAGCATCGCGCGCGCCATCGCCGCGCTGGGAACCGACAGGGTGCGCGCGATCATCCGCAATGCGGCAATCCAGCAAGTCTTCAGCCCCTTTAATAGCCGCCCCACCCCCGATCTCAAAAAACAGTGGTGGCGAGCGATCGCATGCGCGAATATCGCGGAACAGCTCTCCCTGCAGACGGCTTATCCACACCCCGAAGAAGCGCAGCTCGCGGGAACCTTGTGCGCCTTGGGTCCGCTAGCCCTATGGGCGGGATCGTTCAAGGAAAACGGGGAAATCCCGGCCGAAAGCGCCCGGCCGCAAAACGATGCCTATTTGCGCATCATTACCGGCATGACGGGGGAGTGGCGGCTACACTCTTTCTTGGCTGACGCACTACGTTACCACCGGGAAGCCTTCGATCAGGTCGCGGAAACGCATCCTTTGGTACGCATTGTCCATCTCGCCAACAGCCTTGCCGATTACTTGACGGGCGCCGGTCCCCTACCGCTCGATGCAGGCAGGCTATTTTTCGGCTTCGAGGCCCCCGATCTCGATCGCATTTCCGCTCACGCACGCCAGTCCGTGGCGGAAACCGCGCATAAATTCGGCATTACCCTGGAAGAAAAGGCCGCGGCGCCGCCCGAACCGCCTCCGGGCGAACGCCGCCTGCATCGCAACACGCTCGGCGGAACGCCCTTGGAACCGGTCGAATTACCCGTTGACGCCCAAATAAAACTCGATTTAGCGCGTGAAGTACGCGATCTCGCCCTCATGGACAGCCTGCGCGATCTGCTAAGCGAAGCCAGCGGAATAAACGAAATACTGATCAAGTGCACCGAGGCGGCGCACATGCTATTTGGCTTAGCGCCCCCGCTTTACTTGATCGCGGACAAGGAGAACACTTTACGGGCGCACCCGCTTCCGGGACAAGATTTGCGCACATCGGAACTGACGCTCGCCGCGTCGGGAGGGCGCAGCGTCGCTGTCGCGGCGCTAAGCAAAAATCTCCCGCTCAACACCTTGTCGGATCATGCCGGCACCCTGTGGGATAAGCAATTGAGCCAGCTGCTGTCAAGCAACGGCGTGCTTTACCTGCCATTCGCGGCAACTGCAATGCCGTTCGCCTTAGCGGTCTTCGGCATCGAACGCCATCAACTGCCCCGCCTGGGAAAACAGCGGCGGCTACTGAGCCGTTTCGGCCGCGCCTGCGCTCTCGCCTTACACGCGGGCCTGACCGGAAACACGCGCAACGCGGAGTTGACGCGCGAAAAATTGATGGCGATCCAAGCTCAGGCTCGGCGCGTGGTGCACGAAGTGAATAACCCGCTTGCGATCATGAAAAATTACGTCAAGCTGCTGGCGATGAAACTTGATGAAAACCCAGAGGCACGCAACGACCTGCGCATTTTCAACGATGAGCTCGACCGGATTGCCGCGATTATTCGAAGCTTGATAAGCACGGCGGCACCCGCCCCGGAAGCGGATGGCGATATCGACATCAATAGCATAATCCGGGATCTGATCGAGCTGTCTTCCGATACCTTATTCGCGCCCGCGAAGATTTCCGTGAAAATGCATCTGGCCGAACGCTTGCCCGCGATCGCAACCCAGCGCGATAAACTGAAACAAATCTTACTTAATCTTCTGAAAAACGCCGCCGAAGCCATGCCTGGCGGCGGAACGGTCACGGTCACGACGCGCGACAATGTGAACCGCGACGGCCGCCCTTACATCGAAATCGTGGTCGCGGACACCGGGCCGGGGATGCCGGCCGAAGTGATGGCGCACTTGTTTGAGCCCGTCGCCAGCACCAAGGGTGGCGGCCATGCCGGCCTAGGTCTGGCGATTGTTAACAAACTGGTTGGAGAAATTCATGCAAGTATCACTTGCATAAGCGAACAAAGCGGTTTAGCTTTCCACCTGCTGATACCAAAAACAATAGCGAGCCGCTAGAGGGCGGGGCCGCGCCAGCCTCCCCGACAGCCAAGAAAAAGCCGTTTTGATCGCTTAGGGGTTAGCCATGATCCAAGAGCAAGAGCAGAAACAAACGCCGCCCCTTGGGGCCCAAGTTCTCGTTGTCGACGACGAGCCGCTGATACTCACCAGCCTTTCCCGCTTGCTTACCAATGCGGGATACCGTGTGCATATCGCGCGCAACGGCAACGAAGCCGTGCGCAACATCGAAACAAACCGCTATGACTTGATTTTGCTGGATCTCAAAATGCCCGGCCTTACCGGGCATGAAGTCATGGATCGCATTCAAGAAAAGCGCGTGGATACCATGGTCATCGTGGTAAGCGGCGATGTCTCGATCGAATCGGCGATCAGCGCCATTCGCCGTGGCGCCTACGACTTTGTCCGCAAGCCCTACGAACCCGACGAAATATTAAAACGCGTGCAAAACGCGCTCGCCAGCCGCCAGCTCGAATTAGACAATAGGAATATGGCAAAGCGGCTACAGCGTTCCGAACAGTGGCATCGCTACCTCGTCAATAGCTCGCTGGATCTGATCTACTCCTTGGACACCGAGGGCCGTTTCACCTTCGTGAATAATGCCGTGGAACGCATTCTGGGCTTTCCCAAACGGGAGCTGTTAGGCAAACACTACACCACGATCGTGCACGACGAGGATGTTCTCGGTGCGGCGCATTTATTCAACGAGCGCCGCACCGGCGAGCGCTCCGTCCGCGTCGAACTGCGCCTCAAGCACGTGGATGAAAGCCGGCTGCATAGCCCGGGGAAACGCTTTGTTCCGGTCGAGCTGAACGCGATGGGCATGTACGATAGCGACGGCGACGGTCAACGCCGTTTCATCGGCACCTACGGCGTGGTGCGCGATATCGCCGACCGCAAGCGGGCGGAAAAAACCATCGCTTATCAAGCCTATCACGACCTGCTCACCGGACTGCCGAACCGCGCGCTGTTCCAAGACCGGCTGGCACAGGCCATCAATCAAGCCAAACGCGACAACACCCAGCTCGCAGTCATGTTTCTCGACCTCGATAAATTCAAGTTCGTAAACGATAGCCTCGGCCATGTCGCCGGCGACAAATTGTTGAAGACCCTCGCCGCCCGCCTGCGCTCCTGCCTGCGCGAAGTCGATACCTTGGCGCGCCTAGGCGGCGACGAATTCGTGCTCTTGCTCCCGCAGATTAACGAAGCCACCGATGCCACGCTCATCGCGGAAAAAATTCTGCTGGCGCTCCAGCAGAAATTCGTGATCGGCGATCATGAACTGTTCGCTTCGGTCAGCATCGGCATCGTGCTCTATCCGGATGACGCGGATACGAGCGAAAACCTGATCAAACGCGCCGATGTCGCCATGTATCACGCCAAAAATCAAGGGCGGAACAATTATCAGCTCTTTAACTATGCGATGGATGCTCAGGCATCCGGACGCCTCGCGCTGGTACGCGATCTGCGCAATGCGCTCGATCATAGCGAATTCGAGATGCACTACCATCCTCAAGTGGATATACCGAGCGGGCGGATCGTGGGATTCGAAGCCTTGCTGCGCTGGAACCATCCAACCCATGGCCTGCTCTCCCCTTCCAGCTTCATCCATCTGGCCGAGGAAACCGGCATCATTCTTCAGATCGGCGAGTGGGTGCTGCGAACCGTGTGCGGCTATGCCATCAAATGGCGCGATGCAGGACTGCCGCCGGTGCGTATCGCCGTGAATATATCGCCGCAACAAATCCAAAAACCGCATTTCGCGGACAACTTCCTTAAGTTGCTTGAAGAACACCAGCTCGACCCGGCGCTAATCGGCATCGAGATCACGGAAAGCACGATCATGAAGGACGTCGAGCAGACGATACCCAAGCTCATCAAGCTCGGTGAAGCGGGGGTGGAAATTTCGCTCGATGACTTCGGCACGGGTTACTCGTCCCTGAGTTATTTGACGAAATTGCCGATACACACGCTCAAAGTAGACCAATCCTTTATCCGCGACATACCGCGCAATGCCGGCCACTTATCCATCGTAAACGCCATCGCGACCATGGCCAGGGGGCTTGGACTGCGATTGGTGGTCGAAGGCGTGGAGACCCAGGCACAACTGGATTCATTGATCGGCATCGGTTGTAAGGAATACCAGGGATTTTTGTTCGCGCAGCCTTTGCCGTCGGGAAAAGCCACCGATCTGTTACGGGGAAATCATGCCGAGCAGCGTGCCGAAATTAAGATAGCGTCCTGAATATTTCCGTGTGCCGGGGCCTGCCGAGCGAAACGGTCAAGCGGTATTCGAATTCGCCGTAACGCGCGATCCTTCTTCCACTCGCACCCACTCGTTTTCTTGCAACACCACTTCATATTTTGCCCAGCGCGCGAACTCTTCGCGCGCTAGCACGGCGCTTTTGCGCCGGCCCGCACCCGCGACGATTTTGAAAGTCACCTTATCATCGCCATGCTCGCGCGTGATCTGGTAAACCGCCCAATGCTTGCCGTAAACACCGTTGCTATAGCAAGCGCCATATTTGATTTCGAATGTTTCCATCGATCGCTCCTGGCCCGGGATTTTGACGCGCGATTCGGGTTTGGGCAAGTGCCACGCGTAAGGCAACCGGGAGCGATGAGACCTCAACGGCAACGCCGACGATTCGAACGTAAAATGCTGAAATTCCGCTCATCACATAAAAAATATTATTTTAATCAGTGTGTTATTGAAATTTCCAGGAATGGCATGGCGCTTGCAAAAGAGCAGAGTAAGACTCTCCACGGATGCACACCATGCAACATTATCAACTGACACCGCGCGTCGCCCTGACCATCGGCACGTGCCACCCTGCGCTCAAGTGGTTCGCCGGTAAGACCAATCGGCTCGCGCTTTATAGCGCAAACTTATGCGGTCTGGAATTCAATCTCTATATCGCGCGCAATTGGGCTTATACGGTTTTGGACGAATCGCCGGTGCTCATCGAAGAAGCGCCGGTAGCGACTGCGCCATCTGCCGTGCCCGTTCAGTCAACCATCGTGCAGTTTCGCGCATCGCCTGCGCCGGGGATACCACTTCCCCCACCAGCGCATAGCAACCATTGAATACCGCCTCCAGCGCAGCGCGGCTGGAGGCCTCGATTGCACCGGAGAGCAGCGACACCGGTACGCCAGCCCGCTTGGCGTGTTGCGCCACCACCAACGGCAACTTGCCGTGCAGGGTTTGCGCGTCCGATCTACCTTCGCCGGTAATAACCCAAGCGGCATCGCGCAACGCCCCATCCAACTGCATTAACTCGCACACCACTTCCGCGCCGGGGCGGCGCTGGGCGCCGAGCCACATCAGCGCATAGCCCAACCCGCCCGCGGCCCCCGCACCGGGTGCCTGCGCGAGATTGCGCCCGCTATGGGCATCGCACAATTGCGCCAGACGCGCCAGACGCGCATCGAAAATAGCGATGTCTTCGGCGCGCACGCCTTTCTGCGGCCCGAACAAGGCGGTCGCGCCATTCGGCCCGCACAAGGGAATATCCACATCCGTCATCAAAATCATTTCGCACGCATCGAGCCGGGTATCTACACTCGAGCAATCCACGCGATATAGATTCGCCAAGCCTTGCGGCGTGGTCGCAATCTCTTCACCCGTTTGATCCAGGCATTTCACCCCCAGCGCGGCAAGTAAACCCGCGCCGCCGTCATTGGTGCTGGAACCGCCCAAACCGATCATGAAACGCCGCAAACCTTGATCCAAGCAGTGCCGCAGCAACTCCCCCAATCCGCGCGTCGAACGCTGCGCCACATCGCTATCGCCGGCCTGCACCAGACCGACGACTTGCGCCGCCTCCAATACCGCGATCGGGCCATGCGCATCGTCGAGCAAACCATAAGCGGCGCTGATCGGCTCGCCCAGCGCATCCCTTACACGCACCGTGCAACGCCGGCCGGGCCGGGCGAATAAAACGGCGTCGAGCGTTCCCTCGCCGCCGTCAGCCAAGGGCATGAGCTGCAGTATCGCGGCAGGAAGGACTTGTCCAATACCGGCGGCAATCGCCTGTGCGGCGTCGAACGCGGACAGCGTTCCCTTGAAGGAGTCGGGTGCGATGAGAACTTTCAACCTGGAGCACTCATGATTGACGGAACGAATAAATATTTTTCACCACGGAGTACCCCGAGTACACGGAGTAAAGCTGAAGCATTTCACCGCAAAGGACGCAAAGGTACGCGAAGTAAATCCGTTCTTGATTTTCCTTTGCGTACCTTTGCGGTTATGGCTTTTACGCTTTGTGTTTTTACTCCGTGTACTCTGTGTACTCCGTGGTAAATAAGTTTTCAGGCCACCCGATTGCACGGGCTGCCCGCGACATAAGCTTCAATATTGCCGATCACCTGATCGGCAAGCGTTTGCATCGCCTCACGGCTGGCCCACGCCACATGCGGGGTGAGAATAAAATTCGGCAGATTTAAATTCAATAAACGACTTCCCGTGCGTGGCGGCTCTTCTGCCAGCACATCGAATCCCGCGCCGGCGATGCGGCCCGTGGTCAAGGCCTGCTCCAGCGCCAACTCATCCACCAAATTGCCGCGGGCGGTATTAATCAGCAACGCCGAAGGCTTCATCAAATTGAACTCGCGCTCGGAAAACAGATGACGCGTGGCATCGGTAAGCGGCAGATGCAGCGTAATCACGTCCGCCTCGCGCAGCACGTTATCGAACGCGGTGTAGCCGGTACGCACACTGCTCGCGCCTTTACGTTCGGCCAGCCGCACTTGCATGCCGAATGCCGCGGCGAGCTTCGCCACCGCCTGCCCCAGCACGCCGCCGCCGACGATACCCAGAACGCTGCCGTAGAGATCGTGAATCGGCTGAGTGAACAGGCAAAATTGATCCGCTTGCTGCCACAAGCCCTGCTGCAAATCTTGGCGCCATGCCAACAGATTGCGCCGCAACGCCAGCATCAGCATGAACACGTGCTCCGGCACGGTATGCACCGCATAGTTGCGGATATTCGACACCACGATGCCGTGTTCTCTGCAATAAGCCAGATCGATGTTGTCGGTGCCGGTAGCGGCGGCGGCGATCATTTTCACCTTTGGCGCCCGCGCCAATATCGCGCCCGGCAGCTTGACTTTGTTCGTCACGACGATGCTAGCGTCCCGAATGCGCGCGGCCACTTGTTCCGGAAGCGTCTGATCGAAATCCTGCCATACATGCGCGAACGCGGGCGGGCGCATATCGGCGATCAGGCTCTTGCGATCGAGAAAGACGATGTGTCGGGTCATAGCAAATCCTTTTTCACCACGGAGTACACAGAGTTCACAGAGGAAAACCCGTGACTTAGCTCACTGATCGAACGTACCCAGCGGGTGCGCGCGCGAATGTCGTAAAACTCCTTGAATCTCCGTGTTCTCTGTGACCTCTGTGACTGCATTTGCTTTTTTTAGGGTCAACGTTCCACGCCCGACATGTGCTCGATGATCTTCATCACCGCCGCGGAGTCGAGTTCGCCGTCGCCGGTACCCATCAGCGCGTTCAT
>DAIAMA010000489.1 GCA_027438535.1 bacterium | reverse complement strand
GGTGCAGGCGGAAGTATGGATACGGCCTTGTGTCTCGGTATCCGGCACGCGCTGCACGCGGTGCCCGCCGGACTCGAATTTGAGCCTGGAGTACGCGCCGTTGCCGATGATTTTGGCGATGATTTCTTTAAATCCACCGACTTCACCCTCGCTGTGCGAAACCACTTCGACCTTCCAGCCCTGACGCTCGGCGTAGCGCGAATACATGCGGAACAAATCGCCGGCAAACAGTGCCGATTCGTCGCCGCCGGTGCCGGCGCGGATTTCGAGAATGACGTTCTTCTCGTCGTTGGGGT
Source organism: bacterium (assembly GCA_027438535.1). Taxonomy (GTDB): domain Bacteria; phylum Pseudomonadota; class Gammaproteobacteria; order Burkholderiales; family Thiobacteraceae; genus RBG-16-58-11. The sequence continues at coordinate 210 of DAIAMA010000489.1, read as the reverse complement.
CCTTGGGCAACAGAAGCAGCTTCAGCTCTTCTTCGAGTGCGGATGCGCGGGGCTCAAGCGAGGCGATCTCTTCCTCGATCATGGCACGCATCTCGGGGTCAGAGCCCGCGAAAAGCTCGCGCGCGTCTGCGAGGCCCTGACGGACCTGCTTCAGCTCGCGGTACTTCTCGACAGGCTCTTCGATCTCGCGGAGCGCCTTGCCGATCTTCT
>DAIAMA010000488.1 GCA_027438535.1 bacterium | reverse complement strand
AATATCACGAACGGCATCACTCCCCGCCGCTGGATCAACCAGGCCAACCCGGCGTTGTCTGCCCTGATATCCCGGCATATCGGGGATGGATGGAAAACCGGGCTGGAGGAGCTGGAACGGCTCGCGCCCCTCGCGGAAAACGAAGCCTTCAAGCAGGCATTCATGTCCGTCAAGCAAGCCAACAAGGCGAAACTTGCGGCCTATATCCGCGAACACCTGAAAATCGAGGTCAACCCCGATTCGCTGTTCGACGTGCAGATCAAGCGCATTCACGAATACAAGCGCCAACTGCTCAACCTGCTGCATGTCATCACCCGGTACAACCGCATCCGTGCCGGAAAGACCGAGGGACTGGTGCCGCGCACGGTCATCTTCAGCGGCAAGGCTGCGCCGGGCTATGCTGCAGCCAAGCTCATCATCAAACTGATCAACGATGTGGCCGACTTCGTCAACAACGACCCCGCCATGCACGATCTGCTGAAAGTGGTGTTCATACCCAACTATAAC
>DAIAMA010000487.1 GCA_027438535.1 bacterium | reverse complement strand
ACAGTCTTTTTGGCGTTTTTCTTTTCTATCACCGGAGACTCGTTGTATGAAATTGAAGCTATTCGCTGTTTGCCTTGGGTTGTGCCTGTCGTTCGGCGCGTTTGCCGCTCATCCCATGGTGGAAATGAAAACCAACCTGGGCAGCTTTACGCTGGAACTGTATCCGGAGCGCGCACCGCGCACAGTCGAAAACTTTTTGCGCTATGTGAAGAGCGGCTTTTACCAGGGCACGATCTTCCATCGCGTGATCGACGGCTTCATGATTCAAGGTGGCGGCTTCGATACGAATTTGCACGAGAAAAAAACGTCGGCACCGATCCTAAACGAGGCGAACAATGGCCTGAAGAATGAAACGTATACGCTCGCCATGGCGCGCACCATGGATCCGAACTCCGCCACGGCGCAATTTTTTATCAATGTGCGCGACAACGATTTTCTCGATTACACCGCACCCACCCCGAGCGGCTGGGGTTACGCAGTGTTCGGCAAGGTGGTGAAAGGGCAAGCG
>DAIAMA010000486.1 GCA_027438535.1 bacterium | reverse complement strand
GCCATATGCGTGAGCGGCGGCAGGTGCTTGCGCTCGATGCGCAGCGTACGTGGATTGAGGATGAGCACCCGCTCGATCACGTTCTTGAGTTCGCGGACGTTGCCCGGCCAGTGGTAGTGAGCCAGCGCATCCAATGCGTCTTCACCAATTTCCATGCGCGGGCGACCGTACTGGCGGCCAAAGTCGGCAAGAAATTCGCGGACCAATAAGGGGATATCTTCTTTGCGTTCGCGCAGTGGAGGAACGAAAAATGGCACCACGTTGAGGCGGTAGAAAAGATCTTCGCGAAAATTACCTTTGGCGATCTCTTCTTCCAAATCCTTGTTGGTGGAAGCGATGAGGCGTACATCCACGCGCAGGGGCTGCGTGCCTCCGACGGGCGTGAACAACTGATCGTCGAGAGCTGATAGCACTTTGGCCTGTGTCTTGAGGCTCATGTCGCCCACTTCGTCCAGGAAGAGCGTGCCGCCGTCGGCGCGCTCGAGTGTACCGCGCTGCTCGGGCGGGCC
>DAIAMA010000485.1 GCA_027438535.1 bacterium | reverse complement strand
CCACATCACCGACGAAATCAGACGCTTCATCGAGATCGGTGCCGCCGATGCCGCTGTAGCGATCGTCGAGATCGGCGGGACGGTAGGGGATATCGAATCACTGCCCTTTCTCGAAACGATCAGGCAGATGGGGATAGGCAGCGGTCGCCATAATACCTGCTTCATCCACCTTACGCTGGTTCCCTATATCCCTTCAGCCGGCGAGATCAAGACCAAGCCGACGCAGCATTCGGTGAAGGAGTTGCGCTCCATCGGCATCCAGCCCGATATTCTGTTGTGCCGTGCAGACAGGTCGTTGCCCGATGACGAAAGAAGGAAAATCGCGCTCTTCACCAACGTCGAAGAGGAGGCGGTGATATCTGCGGTAGATTCGGACAGCATCTACAAGATCCCTGCGCTTCTCCACGAGCAGCACCTCGACGACATCGTCTGCAAGACCCTGGACATCGATGCGCCGCCAGCCGATCTCTCAATCTGGAACAGGATTGTCTACTCACTGCAGCATCCGGA
>DAIAMA010000484.1 GCA_027438535.1 bacterium | reverse complement strand
GTTGAAACTTATATATGGTTATGAGTACAAGTGATTGTTACCCCGCTTTGACCAAGCGCATAAGTCCATGTATAATTCGCGGTTCTCTCGATTCTTTTCTGCTATTTCAGGGGGCTTCGAAGAGGGGTAAGTCCTTTAAACATTTGATGAGGTTTCACATGTACGCGGTCATAAAAACCGGTGGCAAACAATATAAAGTTGTTGCTGGCGAAAAATTTAAAGTAGAACAGATACCGGCAGACATTGGTTCCGAAATCACCATCGATCAAGTACTCGCAGTTGGTGCGGGTGACGCCATTAAATTTGGTGCTCCATTGGTCGCGGGTGCTACGGTGCTGGCTACGGTTTTGGCGCATGGTCGCCACGATAAGGTCAAGATTTTCAAGATGCGCCGCCGTAAACACTATCAGAAACACCAAGGCCATCGTCAAAATTATACCGAATTGCAAGTTGTTTCGATCAACGGCTAAGCCTTAATCGACCTAACCGGATACCAAGGAGTCTGAAATGG
>DAIAMA010000483.1 GCA_027438535.1 bacterium | reverse complement strand
TCGACGAATTCTTTTTGCACGGAGCTGATGAAAAGGCGTAGTTTGTCGCTCATGCCGCCAAACTTTCGTTGAGTTGTTCAATGATCGCGTTCAGCTTGTCGCCGAAAAGCTGATGCACGCGGCCCAGCCCGCCTTCTTGGGCGAAGGGAGCGTATTCGAAGTCATCGGGTTCGATGCCCAGATTCGCGGCGATGTGGTCGCGGATCATTTCGAGCCATTTCATCTGTTCAAGGGTAAAGCGGCCCTCTCCCCCGGCCCCTCTCCCGCTTGCGGGAGAGGGGAGTGAAGATTGTTGGGTGGATAGCCACGCGTTGAAGTTGGCGTTGACGCGCTCGGGGAACGGCACGAGTTCGTTGTCCTGGTGGATGGCGAAGCGCACAAGGGATACCAGGTCGGTGAGGATGCGGCGGCCGGATGCGCCCTTCACTTTTGATTTCTCAAGCGCGGCATAGGCCTGCCAGAGCTGCGACTCGTTCCACAGGTAGGGTGGTTTTTCGATGGCGTCGGCGAG
>DAIAMA010000482.1 GCA_027438535.1 bacterium | reverse complement strand
CCTGTGGATGTGCGGGTCATCGGTGCCACCCACCAGAACCTGGAAAACCTGATTCAGAACGACAGTTTCCGCCAGGACTTATATTACCGGCTGAGTGAAATTAGCGTGCTGATCCCTCCGCTGCGCGACCGGCAAGGTGATGCCGCACTACTCGCCCATGCTTTCCTGGAGAAATTCAGCGCCCAGCAAAATCGTGTTCTGAAAGGCTTTACGGCTGACGCTATCGAAACCATCGAGGCCTACTCATGGCCCGGTAATGTGCGCGAAATGGAAAACGTCATCAAACGTGCAGTGATCATGGCCGAGGGTGCGCAAATTACTGCACATGACCTGGGCTTGAATACCAGCAATACCGAATCGGAACCGCTGAATCTACGCCAAGTGCGGGAAGAAGCTGACCGGCGCGCCGTGATCCGCGCCTTGGGGCGCACCAATGGCAATATCGTACAGGCCGCGGAGCTATTGGGCGTAAGTCGTCCGACCCTATACGACTTGATTAATCGCTGCGGTCT
>DAIAMA010000481.1 GCA_027438535.1 bacterium | reverse complement strand
AAGATCATAGGTCTCGCAACAGGCATTTAACACGCCCTTGTCGAAAGGCGCATTGTGTGCCGCGAGAAACTCAATACCTTGCAATTCGCGCAGCATGGCCGCCCACACCGCATCGAAGCGCTGCGCGCCCTTCACCTCATCCCACGATAAACCATGAATGTGCGTGAACAAAAACTCACGCGACGGCGGGCGAATCAATTCATACAAGCGCTCGACAATACGCCCGCGCTCGACAATCACCACCCCCAGCGCGCAGGCGCTATCGCGGGCGTTGTTGGCGGTTTCGAAATCGATGGCGGCGAAGCGGGTCATGAGTGGGTGGAGCCGACTATTACTACAGCCTATCTTTAAGGAAGCTCTGCAAAAGTCCGTCATTCCGGCGAAAGCCGGAATCTAGGATTTTAAAAGTCGAGGCAAATCAAGCACCGACTGGATGCCGGCTTGCGCCGGCATGACGCCCAAGGTACTTTTGCAGAGTCACCCTAGCACTAGCGATTAATTTTATTAAAAACC
>DAIAMA010000480.1 GCA_027438535.1 bacterium | reverse complement strand
CGAAAGGTGCGGAAGTCGTGTTCGGTGTGATCCTCGGCACCGGCGTCGGCGCGGGCATCGTCGTCAAAGGCCACGTCCTCACCGGCCCCAATGGTATCGCCGGCGAATGGGGCCACAACCCGCTGCCCTGGCCGCAAGCGCTTGAACTTCCCGGCCCGCATTGCTACTGCGGCAAGCAAGGCTGCATCGAAACTTTCCTCTCGGGGCCGGGTATGGCGAAGCTGCACCAGATCGAAATCAAAAAATCCGTTTGTGTTGAGCCTGCGGAAGGGTCGCTGCAAAGCAGCGGGGTACCCACCGGCGGTGCCAATTCCGCCCAACCGAAGGTTGGATGCGGATTGCCTACCTTTGGTGTACTCCTTGTGGGTGCTGTCGAAGCATGGACCACATCTAAGCCTTCGACAGGCTCAGGCCGAACGGAGTTGTGTAGTGCAGAAGAGATCGTGGCGCAAGCGGAGCAGGGCGATCCCGCTTGCGAGCGAACCATGCAGACTTACGAGAGCCGCCTCGCAC
>DAIAMA010000047.1 GCA_027438535.1 bacterium | reverse complement strand
CAGCCGCCGCAACGGCGCGCGGCGCGATCCGGAGCATCGCGCGATGGCCAGCATACGGGCATTGTCCATGGCTATCTCGAACAACCGCCGTCGCCAGCGCGGGCCGGACTGCATGCGCGCCCGAATGCCCGCGTAAAATTTTTCGTAGAAACGCGGCACCGCGATAAACACCTGCGGCGCGATGCGCGGCAAATGCCGCATGATGTCGCGCGGGTCGGCGACATAATAGGTTTCCCCGCCGCGCGCAATGGCGCAGAAATTGATCATGCGCTGAAACAGGTTGGACAGCGGCAGCCAGCATGCGAGCCGGCTGCCGGCTTGAATGTCCGAGAAAGCTTCCAAAATGGAGTCGCAGGCCAAACACACTTGCCGATGCGTATAGGCGATCGCCTTGGGTGCGCCGGTCGTGCCCGAGGTAAAAACGATGAGGGCATGGTTATCCGGCGCAGCTTGGCTGACCCACTGCGTATCGGCGTTTTCCATCAACATATCCCAATGGGCAGCGCCAGAAGCACCGGTTACGGGTGCCAGGCTGATTACAAAGCGTAACCGGTCGCGCGCCGTGCCGGGGAGTCGTGCCAACATGCGTTCCTCGCCGACCACCAAGGCTGTGATGCGCGCCATGTCCAGCATCGCGGCCAAGCGCGCATCGTGCTCGTGCACGTCGATGCCGACGACGGTGGCGCCCACCGCGAGCGCGCCCATTTGTGCGATATCCCATTCCGGGCTGCTGAGCGCCATGATACCGATGCGGTCACCGGGCTTTAGTCCCAGTTCCCGCAACAAGGAAGCCGCGCGGGAGGCGGCGTCGAAATAGCCGCGCCAGCTCGTCGCGCGCCACGTGCCATCCGGGCCGAGCGCCCACTGTGCCGGGCTTGCGGGTGTATGCCGGGCACGCTCCGCCAGCAGGCCGGGTAAGGTTTCGGCGGTAATGGAGGCGGGCTCACGCCGGCTCATGCTTTGTGCATTACTCGCAACGACCGACGGGCGGGTCGTACGCGCCTTTAGGCAGGGTGATGCGCAGATCGTCGGCGGTGAGCCCCAGCCAGTCGAGGTGGGCGGTGACATTGCGTCCGAGAAATAGTTTGCGGCGAATCATGAAATCGACGAAGGGTCCCATGAGACGCCAATAGGCGCGGTTCGCCTTGCCCTCGCGCACGAGCGCAGAAAATTCCGGTGCGTAAGGGTTATAACCGAAGTTAAGCAGGTCGGAATACATCAGCAGCCAATTGATCGGGTAGTTGCTGTGGATGGGGCTCGCATGAGTCTGATTGCGCACCAGGCCCAAGCTCACCACTTGCTTCATGATGTCATCCTGGTCATAACGCCAAGCATGAAACGGGGCGAGATAGCGGGGGAATACGGTGCCGGGCGGATAGCGGTGGGGATTCCAAAAGCGGTTGCGCTCGCTGGCATCGAGCACGCGGGCTTTATGCAGCGCGGGCGGCGTCCAGTCGGTAGCGCAGATCAGTTCGCGCGAAAACTCATACACCATGCGCTCCGGTTCCGGTTGACCGGGCGAGTATCCGGCAAGCACCAAGGGAATGTTTTTTTCCAGCGCCACGGTGAGCGCATCCCCTTCGAACAACGGCGCATAGACATAGGAAACGGTATATACCGCGCCGCGCGCTTCCTGATTCATGAGCAGATGGCGGAACAACTTGCGGTACAGTGCGGCGGGGGGACGGTAGACCAGATGGTCGACTTCGAGCTTGGCCACGGTACGCCGGATGTTGTCCCAGGCCACATCCGGAATGTTGACGTCAGTAGTGAAGGCGAGCACGTTTAAGCCATAGTCGACCTTGGCCCGGTGCAACAGGTAGATGCTATCCTTGCCGCCGGAAAGACAGACTAGCGCATCGTAGCGGCCGCTTCCTTTACAACTGCGCAGGGTATTTTCCAGATCGGCTTCGCGTGCCTGGCGCGCAGGGTCGTTATCGCTGCGCGCCACCGTGCCGTGCTTACGGCAAAAGGCGCAAACGCCGCTCGCATCCAAATTGGCGCCCGGAACTTTATCAGGCAGGAGACAGTTTCTGCATCGGGCCAAAGCGGGGCTTCTCCGGTTTTATGGATTGGGTTGCGGGTGTATAGAGTATGCCATGAGTTTGCGTTTAGCATGACGCATGATCGCGGACGAAGCGCACGCGTGGTTAACGCCCGAACATCAATCTATGGGTGATGCCCGCTTCTTCGTCGGGGCTGAAGAAATAGGGATAGAGCGACCTTTCGCCGCGCGCCTTGTCGCCGAGTCCGCCAAATTTTTGAATTTGGCGGATAATAAAATCGGCCTTAAGGCGCAGGAGCACGGCGGGCGCGTTAGCGCGCGGGCACATTTTTTCTTCGCCCAAGAGTTCGAAGCCCAGCATCATTTTGTAGAAGCCGATATGGCGCGGGTTGACCTCGATTACCGCATCGGTGAGGTTGTGGATGTTGCGGCCATAAATGTAGGCCAGGTGAAACAACGCCGCCAGCACCTGCATGGAGCGCAAATCGCGATCCACGGCCAGCTTGATCAGCTCGCCAACCTGGCTGCCTTGAGCTCTGAGCGTATCGATTTCGGCTTTATACATTTCGTCGGCCAGGAGGCCGGATGGAGAGTCGAACCCGATACTCAAGGTGCCTATCATCACGTCACCCTGGTTCGCCACTAAGGTAATACGGTTGGGGTCGTGGGCTGCGGGCGAATCCGCGGCGTAGCCGCGCCAGGAGTACATTTTTTGAATCAGCAAGCTAGCCGATTCCCGGCGATCCTTGGATGTCGCCAGGCGAATCTTGAACATTTCCTCTTCGGGGGAGGCCTGAGGCGCGCCTTCCTTTTCGCCATGCTCTATGGAAAGTGACGCAAGCGAACGCACCCGGCTAATCGGTGGCATGCCTATGATGGTACGCGCCCATTTATCCGGATCTGCGCCAGCCTTGATGTCGGCCGATTTGTTGTCGGCCGGCTTGGCGTCGGGGTGTGGTGTACGGCGAAATCCCATTATGTTTTGGATGTCGGCATGAGCTTGGCGAGCTTTAGGCCTGGGGAATTAAATAATGAAGCAATAAATATGCTTAAGCGTACTCCTTTGATACCGCTGTGGCTACACTCACTGATTTTGCGCGGGGTTTAAATAGCCGCGCTTGGAAGCCCGCATTTTCACCTGGCCACCCAAATCTCGGCGCGCGCCGCTTCGAAAACTTAAAATGATTTTACGTCTGGCGGTGCCAGGCTATTTTAGAGACAATAGCTGATAATTTTGCGCGCAACTTAGCGCCATGCCCGAACGCCAAAATCTATTTCAAGACGTCCCTTCCGATGAATACGCCAAATATTTGGTGCATTCCCGGCAGGAAATTGCCCAAATTCTGCGCCAAGTGATGCAGCAGAACGAGCTCGTCACTGCCTATTTCAACCAGGGCAAGGAATTTTTCTTGACCACGCTAGTAGATGTGCATCTTGACTTGGACCGCTTGGTGGTTGATTGCGGTACGGACGCGGAAACGAATCGCCATGCGCTTGCCAGCAATAAAATCATCTTTGTGACCAGCCACAATCGCATCAAAATTCAGTTCAGCACAACGTCCCTGGAATATATCGACTTCAAAGGCCATCCGGCCTTCCGCGCCGCGCTGCCAACCAGTCTTCTGAAGCTGCAACGGCGTGAATACTACCGGCTGGTGGCGCCCATTCGCGCCCCGCTACATTGTGTCATTCCGAGTTTTGGCGGGGCTAAATTCGAGGCGGCGGTAGTGGATATTAGCGTGGGGGGCGTGGGTTTGAGCGGGTTCCCGGTCGAGGCTGGGTTGGAGGTGGGGCAACAGCTAGCGGATTGCCGCATCGCTTTGCCGGAACAAGGAATGGTGGTATCCGCGCTGGAGGTGCGGAATTTGCAGCAACACATCCCGCTGCGCTCGGGGTTACCGGTGGTGCGAGCCGGGTGTGGCTTCGTGAATATTCCGGCGGCGCACCAGGCGATGATTCAGCGCTACATCATACGTATCGATCGCGAGCGGCGCGCGCTGCTCGGAGGCAGCTAATGCAGGTCATTTGTCCCCGGTTTTAAGCCAGCGCGCCACGTCCAGCGCGAAGTAAGTCAAAATACCGTCGGCCCCGGCGCGCTTGAATGCCAGCAGCGATTCCAGCACGCAGGCTTGTTCATCCAGCCAACCGTTTTGCGCGGCGGCCTTGAGCATCGCGTATTCGCCGCTGACTTGATAAACGAAGGTGGGTGCGCCGAATTCATCCTTCACCCGGCGCACGATATCGAGATAAGGCATGCCCGGTTTCACCATCACCATGTCCGCGCCTTCTTCGAGATCGAGGCCGACCTCCCACAGCGCCTCGTCCGAGTTCGCGCAGTCCATTTGATAAGTATATTTATTGCCCGCGCCCAGCGCCGCGCTGGAGCCTACCGCATCGCGGAACGGGCCGTAAAAGCTGGATGCGTATTTGGCGGAATAAGCCAGGATACGGGTATGTATGTGGCCGGCTTGATCCAGCGTGGCGCGAATCGCACCGATACGCCCATCCATCATGTCCGAGGGCGCGACAATGTCCGCGCCGGCGTGCGCGTGACACAGCGCCTGTTTCTTGAGCACTTCCACCGTCGCATCGTTTTGCACATAGCCCGTGTCGTCGATCAGCCCGTCTTGGCCGTGACTGGTGTAGGGGTCGAGCGCGACATCGGTAATAACGCCTAAGTCAGGCACCGCTTTCTTCAGCGCGGCTACTACCCGCGGAACGAGGCCATTCGGATTGTAGGCTTCTTCCGCACCTAGGCTTTTTAGGGGGCTGTCGATAACCGGGAAGAGGGCTAGCGCGGGAATGCCCAGCGCCAGGCATTTTTCGGCCAGCGGGATCAGCTTATCCAATGACAAGCGATCCACACCCGGCATCGATGGTACCGCTTCGCAGCGATTTTCGCCGTCGAGCACGAATACCGGGTAGATTAAATCATCGGCCGTCAAGCGCGCTTCGCGCATTAAGCGGCGCGAGAAAGCATCGCGGCGCATACGGCGCATGCGGCGGATAGGGAACTTTCCAGGCGTTTTCATGAACCGAATTATACCTTGTCGTGAATAAGCGATAGATGACTACTTACTGACGGCCCTAGGCATATAACCTCATAAATTACATGGGCAAAATTTTTGCGCAGCCCTGGAACTTAAGCAAAATCCGCCTATCATAGTGTGTAGATGGTAGTGATACTGTCTCCCGCTTCTCCTCCCTGAGCGGGTGCCTTAATCCCCATTAAGGCGTTCCACCCCCGGTTTTTGCTCCCCTTTAACCGGGGGTTTTTTATTGTCCGGCGGAAAAGTTCAGCCAGCCCCCGATAATCGTTTCGGCTTCTTCCGTGCCGGTTTTCTTTAAACTTGAAAATAATTGCACGGTGCACTGCGGATAGGTTTCCAGTAATGCCGCGCGGACTTCGCGCAGGGCCGCGCCCGCTTGGCTTTTCGAAAGCTTGTCGGATTTAGTGAGTAAAATATGAATGGGCCGTCCAGTGGGGCCAAACCAATCCAGCATTCTCCGATCGAGCGGTGTCAGCGGATGACGTATATCCATAATTAATACCAGCCCCACGAGTTCCGCGCGCGTTTCAAGGTATTCTGCCAGCACCGCTTGCCAGTGTTTACGCACCGCTTCCGGCACTTCGGCATAGCCATAACCGGGTAAATCGACCAAATAATTACCCGTGCTAATGCGAAAGAAGTTGAGTAATTGCGTGCGCCCCGGCGTCTTGCTGACATAGGCCAGCTTGTGCTTGGCCAGCGTATTGATCGCACTTGATTTACCGGCATTCGAGCGCCCGGCGAAGGCGATTTCCCGCGTTGTAGACGGCAGTGTGGCGAGGTCGTGAACCGAGACTTCAAAGGCGAGTTGGCTAAAAAGCGACATGCGAATCCATTTAGGGCTTGGCGAGAGAGGGAATAGTTAGGTAGAATAAGGGTTTACTAATTTACACGTACACGACCCCACCACCCTTGAAACAAGAACAGTTTAAGGAGCTTTTCATGAAATCAACCCTGGCGCTGGCGCTACTCGCGGGGATTACCGCAACCGCCCAAGCCGAAACGGCGCTTACTCAAGGCGATCCCGCCAAAGCGCAGCCCATCGTGACGCAAGTTTGTGCCGCATGCCATGCCGCGGACGGTAACAGCGTGACGCCCGCCAACCCTAAGCTGGCCGGACAGCACGCGGAGTATATCATCAAGCAATTGCAGAACTTTAAGGCTGCGGTGAAAGATCCGAACAAAGAGGGCGTGCGCAAAAGCGCGGTGATGGGCGGTATTGCGTCCACCTTGAGCGATGCCGACATCGTGAACCTCGCCGCCTATTTTTCCGAAAAAACCATGAAGCCGGATAGCGCCAAGATACCTTACGATTTAGGCGAAAAAGTTTACCGCGGCGGGGATGCCGGCACCGGTGTGCCGGCGTGCGCATCATGCCACGGCCCGACCGGCGCCGGCATTCCCACGCAATTCCCGCGTCTTGGCGGCCAGCATGCGGATTACATCCTGGCGCAACTCAAGGCATTCCGTTCCGGCGATCGCGCCAACGATGCCGGTAAAATGATGCGCACCATCGCCAATAAAATGTCCGACCAGGAAATGCAGGCGGTGGCGAATTATGTGTCGGGTTTGAAATAAGCCGTTCAGATAACGACAAAGGCAAAAAAGGGAGGCGCGACCTCCCTTTTTTATTGGTCGCGCAAATAAGTAAAAGCGCGTGCCGCCGCCTCGATACTGAAGGCGATATCCGCATCGCTATGCGCGGCGGACACGAAACCCGCTTCAAACGCCGAGGGCGCGAGATACACGCCGGCATCGAGCATGGCGTGGAAAAAACGATTGAAAGCGTCTTTGTCGCAGCGCATTACTTCAGCGTAGCTCGCGGGCGGCGTGGCGCTGAAATACACGCCGAACATGCCGCCGATGGATTGCGCGCTAAAAGGGATGGCGTGCGCTTTGGCCGCCGCGCATAAGCCCTCTACGAAAATTTTAGTGTGTGCGGTCAATTGCTCGTAGAAACCCGGTGCCTGCACGAGCTTTAATGTCGCCATGCCCGCCGCGAGCGCCACGGGGTTTCCGGAAAGCGTGCCAGCTTGATATACGGGGCCATTGGGGGCGAGTTTTTCCATGATGGCGCGCTTGCCGCCGAAAGCGCCGACCGGCATGCCACCGCCAATTATTTTGCCCAGCGTGGTCAAATCGGGATCGATGTTATACAGGCTCTGCGCGCCACCCAGTCCCACGCGAAATCCCGTCATCACTTCGTCGAAAATCAGCAGCGCGCCGTGCTGTGTGCATTGCGCGCGCAAGGTTTGCAAAAAACCGGGCGCGGGTGCGATGAGATTCATATTGCCGGCTACCGGCTCGACAATCACGCAAGCGATGTCGGCGCCGAGTCGCGCGAATGCGGCCTCGACAGCATCGCTGTCGTTGTATGGCAAGGTCAGGGTGAGCGCGGCGATCTCCACCGGCACGCCGGCGGAACTAGGCTGGCCGAAGGTAAGCGCGCCGGAGCCGGCTTTCACTAGTAGCGAATCGGCATGGCCGTGATAGCAGCCTTCGAATTTCACGATCTTGCCGCGGCCCGTATAGCCGCGCGCGAGGCGAATCGCGCTCATGGTGGCTTCGGTACCCGAAGATACCAAGCGTACCTCTTCCATGCTTGGCACCAATTTGATCAGTAGTTCCGCCATGTCCAACTCGCGCGCGGTGGGGGCGCCGAAGGAAAGGCCCAGCGCCGCCGTTTCTTGTACCGCGCGTACCACGTCGGGATGGGCGTGGCCGGCGATCATCGGCCCCCAGGAG
>DAIAMA010000479.1 GCA_027438535.1 bacterium | reverse complement strand
GTGAAGAAAAAGTTCGCATTGGTCGCCAATTGGAGCGCCTGCGCGTGGATGTGATCGAGGCGGGGTTTCCGGCGGCGAGTCCAGGAGACTTTGAGTCGGTCAAAGCCGTGGCCTCCGTCATCAAGGACAGTACCGTGTGTGGATTGGCGCGCGCGCAGGAAAATGACATTCGACGCACGGGAGAGGCCATTGCCCTGGCCGTCTCGGGACGCATTCATACGTTTATCGCCACCTCGCCCATTCATATGGAAAAGAAACTGCGCATGACGCCGGAGCAAGTACTGGATGCCGCTGTCAAGGCCGTGACCCTGGCACGCAGCTATACCGATGACGTGGAGTTTTCCTGTGAAGATGCGGTGAGGTCAGATCCCGACTTCATGTGCCGGGTTATCGAGGCGGTCATCAAGGCTGGCGCGCGCACCATCAATATTCCAGACACCGTGGGTTATGCCATTCCCTTTCAGTACGGTGCCCTGATCGAAAGCCTGATGACCCGCGTTCCCAATTCCGACC
>DAIAMA010000478.1 GCA_027438535.1 bacterium | reverse complement strand
AGGTGTTGAAGCGAACGTTGGTGCGCCTCAGGTCGCCTATCGCGAAGCTATCAGAAAGTCTGTTGAAGTCGAGGGGGGGGATATCCATTGGGGACGGCAAGTAATCGATGACGGCGTCCAGCATCGCCTGAACACCCTTGTTCTTGAATGCAGAGCCGCACAACATAGGCATGATTTCACTTGCAATAGTGCGGGCGCGCAATGCGGTCTTGATTTCTGCAGCAGACAAATCACCTTCTTCAAGGTATTTGTTCATCAACTCCTCAGTCGCTTCTGCAGCCGCCTCAACCATTTTTTCGCGCCACTCCTTAGCGGATGCCAACAACTCCGCCGGAATATCGCGATAGTCAAATTTCATGCCTTGGGTAGAGTCGTCCCAATAAATCGCCTTCATCTTGATCAAATCAACCACACCCAAGAAATTTTCTTCCGCGCCAATAGGGATTTGCAATGGAATAGGATTCGCCTTCAGGCGCGAGCGCATCTGGTCATATACTTTGAAGAAATTCGCACC
>DAIAMA010000477.1 GCA_027438535.1 bacterium | reverse complement strand
GGATAGCGGCCTGCTGAAGAAATATCCCTGCAGCTCGTCGCACCCGATGCCGAGAAGGAATGCCTGTTGATAGGCAGATTCCACACCTTCGGCTATGACCTTCATGCCCAGGCTGTGCCCGAGCGCGACGATCGCTTTGAGAATGGCGATGTTGCTGGGCTCCGCCTCCAGCCGGCTCACGAACACCTGATCGATCTTGAGCCGGTCGACCGGGAAATCCTTCAGGTAGGCCATGCTGGAATAGCCGGTGCCGAAATCGTCGATCGCAAGCTTGACGCCCAGGGCCTTCAGTTCGTGCAGGGTCTTGATAAAGCTGCCCGTGTCATGCACCAGGCTGCTTTCGGTGATCTCCAGTTCCAGGCAGGCGGGATTAAGACCGCTGTCTTTCAGCACGGAGCGGACCATGCCGACCAGGCCGGAATGGCGGAATTGGCGCGGCGATACGTTAACGGCGACTGGCAGTTCCCGGCCCAACCGCGCGTTCAACTCAACGGCCCGGCTGCAGGCCGTGCGCA
>DAIAMA010000476.1 GCA_027438535.1 bacterium | reverse complement strand
TGCCCTGAATATCGATTCGCCTGCTTCGGCCGGCTCATCGAGGTTTTCCAGCATGAAACGCCAGCGTCCTTTCGCCTCTTCCAGAAGCGCTCTTGCCTGTCCGACCCGGTTGCCGAGCAGTTCTTCCGCACCGATTTTCTCGTCATCCTGCACCAGGGGAAGCTCCCCTGCGAACAACGCATCCAGAGCATCGAGAAGGCTCAATTTGTTCCTGATCGAAAGTTCGATATTGATCCGCTCTATGCCGTCCGAATAGTCTCCCAGCCTGGGAAGCGGAATCACCACGTCCTCGTTGATCTTGAACGCATTGGTGTGCTTTGCGATGGCGGCGGTGCGCGCACGGTCCAGCCAGAACTTCTTTCTCGCCTCCGGGGTCACGGCGATCGAGCCCTCCCCGCCGCGCAAATTGGCTATCTTCACCACCTGGGACGCGGCAATCGCGATCTCATCCTCGATGTCCCCGACGATATCGGCGATCAATACCATTTTCGGCAGCATGGTTCGCGATTTCGTCG
>DAIAMA010000475.1 GCA_027438535.1 bacterium | reverse complement strand
GGTGTCGATCAATATCAAGCGCCTGATGGATCTCGGCTGCTACCGCGGCATGCGCCATCGCCGCGGCCTTCCGGTCCACGGTCAGCGCACGCGCACCAACGCGCGCACCCGCAAGGGACCACGCAAGGGCGGCGTGGCGTTGAAGAAATAAGGACACAAGGAATAGTCATGGCTAAAGCCCCAACTCAAGGTTCCGCGCAGCGCGCGCGCAAGAAGGTTCGCAAGAATGTTGCGGACGGTATTGCGCACGTGCATGCATCGTTCAACAACACCATCATCACCATCACCGACCGCCAAGGCAATGCGTTGTCCTGGGCTTCGTCCGGTGGCCAGGGTTTCAAGGGGTCGCGCAAGTCCACGCCGTTCGCTGCGCAGGTGGCCGCGGAAAACGCCGGTCGCCAGGCCATCGAATGCGGCATCAAGCAGCTCGAAGTGCGCATCAAGGGCCCCGGCCCTGGTCGTGAATCAGCGGTGCGCGCGCTCAATGGCCTCGGCATCAAGGTGATTCAGATTGCC
>DAIAMA010000474.1 GCA_027438535.1 bacterium | reverse complement strand
TGGCAGCAATGTTGCCATCCCAGGTGACAAAATTGCCCAGTAACGCAAGTCCGGCCGCCTGACTTTTTTCCGGGTGGAATTGCACGGCAAAAATATTGCCGGCTGCCACCGCGCTGGTGAAAGGGAACGGGTAGAGCGTAAAGCCCGAAACCAGATCGGGGTTGCCCGCTTCCACATAATAGCTGTGCACGAAATAAAAGCGCGCGTTGTCGGCAATACCGCTCCACATCGGATGCGGAACCGCCTGGTGCACTTCGTTCCAGCCCATGTGCGGCACTTTCAGGCGGTTGCCCGCGCCGTCATGCATGGCCTCATCCGGAAAGCGCAGTACACGTCCGGGCAGGATACCCAACCCGGCGACATCGCCTTCCTCGCTATGCTCGAATAACATCTGCATGCCCAGACAAATTCCCAGGAACGGCTTGCTGGCAGCAGCCTGCTTGACCACTTCGACCAAACCACGCTCGCGCAACTCGTGCATGCAGTCTCCCATCGCACCTACGCCGGGGAATACCAC
>DAIAMA010000473.1 GCA_027438535.1 bacterium | reverse complement strand
AATGGCCACGACAACGTCTATGTGCTGGGCGACACGACCAATCTGCCGGTCAGCAAGACCGGGTCGGCAGCGCACTTCGAAGCCGAGATGGCAGCCGAAAACATCGCCGCGATCGTAAAGATCGGTACGCCGGTGCGCGACTACGACGGCAAAGTGTACTGCTTCATTGAAGCGGGCCATGATCGCGCGACCTACGCGATGTTCAACTACCTTAACCCTTGCCTGGCGCGCGGCAGATTTTCGATCTCGCGATTGATCTGGTACAAACATCTTGCGGTATGGGCGTTCCCTATTATGCCTACCAAGGAGATCGCGAATTGCTGAAGAACTGGGCGGCCAAGCAGGGCGAACAGGGCTTGCGGCAATACTGGAAAGAGAAAAATCAAATAAGTATCGATCGCATTCCTACGAATATTATTAAAGGTACGTAGAAAAGTTTTGCGATAGAAATCCCTATCTCATTCTCAATGCGCATGGCCGATTAATCTTCAACGCGCTCGAGCGGCTATCTAGCCCGGTGC
>DAIAMA010000472.1 GCA_027438535.1 bacterium | reverse complement strand
ACGAGGCTTGCGCTTGGAAAACTGGCGGCATACTGGCGCCGCCAGTTTGAAATCACGCTGGTTGCGATCACCGGCAGCAATGGCAAGACCACAGTCAAGGAAATGACCGCTGCCATCCTGCGCGCGGCAGCGGGCAGCGAGGAGGCAGTGCTTGCAACCCGGGGGAATCTGAATAACGACATCGGCATGCCGTTGACCCTGCTGCAGTTGAACGAGCAGCACCGCTATGCGGTGATCGAAATGGGCATGAATCACTTCGGTGAAATCGACTACCTGACGCGCATCGCATTGCCGCAGGTCGCGCTGATCAACAATGCAAGCGGCGCGCATCTGGAGGGGGTAGGCAGCGTGGAAGGGGTCGCGCGCGCCAAAGGGGAAATCTTCGATGGCTTGCAGAGTTGCGGCACTGCCATCATCAACGCGGACGACGATTTTGCGCCGCTATGGCGCACGCTTGCCGGCGCACATTCATTGATTGAGTTCGGTTTGAACAGCGCATCCGATGTGAACGGAACCTGGCGGC
>DAIAMA010000471.1 GCA_027438535.1 bacterium | reverse complement strand
ATGAAACCATACCTGAAGTGTATCAGCGCGATGTTGCGCCCAACATGAAACCGGGCGCAGCGCTTGCGTTCGCGCATGGTTTTAACGTGCATTACAACCAGGTCGTGCCGCGCAAGGATCTGGATGTGATCATGGTTGCCCCCAAGGGCCCTGGACACACCGTGCGTTCCGAATACCTGAAGGGCGGCGGCGTGCCCAGCCTGATCGCGGTATACCAGGATAAATCCGGCAAAGCGCGCGATATCGCGCTGTCCTATGCTGCAGCCAACGGCGGCACCAAGGGCGGTGTGATCGAAACCAATTTCCGCGAAGAGACCGAGACCGACCTTTTCGGCGAGCAGGCAGTGCTGTGCGGCGGCGCGGTGGAACTGGTCAAGGCGGGTTTCGAGACGCTGACCGCGCGTCAGCACGTCGCCAGCCTTCACATAACACAGGATGCGCCGGGCGATCAATCCTGCAACCTGCACGAAGGTCACCGTTTGCAGGTCGGGAGTTGTCAGCACTATCGCGTTGCGTTCATTTTCC
>DAIAMA010000470.1 GCA_027438535.1 bacterium | reverse complement strand
GATCACGGCCACGTGCCACGCTGCCGCCGTAGTAGGGATGCACTTCATCGCGGAAGTAGAAGCTCATGACCGCGGACACGGGCTGCCCTTCGTGAGTGACCACGGTAACCTCGCAATCTTCGCCAAACGTCTGCTTCAGTCTCATGAAATAGTTGCGTGACAACACGGGCGTACCCAGGTTGCGCACGCTCTCGGCGTACACCCGGTAAAACTCGGCAATACCGCCGTCATGGTGCGCTTGCAAACCGGCGCTGATGCCCTTGCGTACCATGGCGCGCTGCTTGCGCGGGATCGCCTTCAGATTTTCGTCATGATCCGGATGGATCACTTTGCGGAAGCTGACGTACAGATCCTTGACTGGCCAGGCGGGGGAGCGCAGCTCACGGTTGCGCAATTCGAGATAATCGACTCGCAGTTGGTCGGCGAGGGCGGTCGCGGCCTGTATCAACCGTACCTCGCTGTCCGGATCGCACGCCACCACGCCGCCATAAACGCAAAATGGCGTCGAAATCAACGCGTGGCCGAAC
>DAIAMA010000046.1 GCA_027438535.1 bacterium | reverse complement strand
TTTCGGTGAGGACCATCCGGCCGCCGGGGATGCGCGGCAAGAGGTCGAGCGTGGTTTCGAGTTTGGTTTCGAAGGTGCGCAGATTGCGGTTATTGATGCCGATTAGCGGGGTTTGCAACTGCAATGCCGCATCCAGCTCCGGGCCATCGTGCGCCTCGACCAAAATGGCCAAGCCCAAATCTATGGCCAATTCTTCCAGTTCCTGCATATGGGCGAGACTAAGAGCCGCCACAATCAAAAGAATGCAGTCCGCCCCCATGGCTCGCGCCTCGTACACCTGATAGGGATCGATCATGAAATCCTTGCGCAGCACCGGCAGATCGCAGGCGGCGCGCGCGGCGCGCAGATAATCCGGGCTGCCTTGAAAAAAGTCCTTATCCGTCAGCACGGACAGGCAAGCCGCGCCATGCCGCGCATAGCTGGCCGCGATCTCGGCGGGCCGGAAATCTTCCCGTAGCACGCCTTTGCTGGGGCTGGCTTTTTTGATTTCCGCGATCACGGCGGCGCGCCCCGCCGCGATCTTGGTTTTAAGCGCGCCAATAAAGTCCCGGGGCGGCGGGGCGCATTCGGCCGCCGCGCGCATCGCCTCGAACGGCTGCGCGCGTTTGGCGGCGGCGATCTCGGCTGCCTTGACGGCGAGAATTTTATCGAGGATATCGGACATTCAAATCGCTTTCACCGCGGAGTACGCACGAGGACAATGTCCACAAGAATCTCCGTGTACTCCGTAGTTCACGCTTTTAAAAATCGCCCAGAAAACGCCACCAGCGCATCCAGCTTCGCCTTCGCCGCGCCGCTCTCGATCGCCGTCCGTGCTTGAGCGATGCCGTCACTCAAACTCGTGGCGGCACCCGAGACATAAATCGCCGCGCCGGCATTCAGCGCCACGATATCGCGCGCGGGGCCATGCCGATTGCCGAGCGCGGCGAGCAACAGCGCTTTGGCCTCGTCGATGTTGTGTACCGCTAGTCTTTCCGATGGGCAAGCATCCAAGCCGAATTGCCGTGGATGCAAGGTGTATTCGGTAATCTTGCCGTCGCGCAACTCGGCCACGAACGTATCGCCATCCAAGCTGATTTCATCCAAGCCATCCGCCGCATGTACCACCATCACATGGCGGCTGCCCAGTTCCTTGAGCACTTGCGCGAGCTTGGGCACGAGCTCGCGATGAAACACGCCCATGACTTGATTCTTCGCCCCGGCCGGGTTGGTCATGGGGCCGAGCAAGTTGAATAGCGTGCGCACGCCCAATTCGCGCCGCACCGGCGCGGCGTGTTTCATGGCGCTGTGGTGATTGGGGGCGAACATGAAACCGACGCCGATTTCACGCACCGATTGCGCCACTTGTTCGGGCGTGAGATTGACGTTGACGCCCAGCGCTTCCAGCACGTCGGCGCTACCGCAGGTGCTGGAAACCGAGCGCCCGCCGTGCTTGGCGACCCTGGCACCGGCCGCCGCCGCGACAAACGCCGCCGCGGTGGAGATATTGAAGGTATGCGCGCCGTCGCCGCCGGTGCCGCAGGTATCGACCAGATGCTCGGCGTCACCCACCGGGACTTTAGTCGAAAGCTCGCGCATCACGTGCGCCGCCGCCGCGATCTCGGTAACCGTCTCGCCCTTGGCACGCAGGCCGATGAGAATGCCGGCGATCTGTACCGGCGTCAGTTCGCCGTGCATGATCTGGTGCATGACGGACAGCATCTCTTCGCGCGCGAGGTCGCGCTTGTCGATGAGCGCGGTGAGCGCGGTTTTAACGTCCATGAGCAGTTACCTAATCGAGGGTCAAAATACTCAGCCTATGCGAGAACAAAGCACGGCGTCATTCCGGCGCAAGCCGGAATCCAGTTGCACAAGATCAAAATACAAATCACGCCAATCAGGGTTAACTGCTTCGATCAGATCGAGCTTCCATTTTCGCTTCCACTCTTTGATCGTTTTTTCGCGGGTAATCGCATCCGACATGTTTTCGTGCAACTCAAACCAAACCAGCATATGAACGCCGTAACGCTTCGTGAATCCTTCTACCACGTCGTTCTTGTGCTCCCACACCCGCTTGACAAGATCGGAAGTGACGCCGGCGTACAGCGTACCATTCCTGCGGCTGGCCAAGATGTAAACACAGGGCTGCTTTGGCATCGGTGGATTTTACTGGATTCCGGCATACGCCGGAATGACGCCATAGGGAAACAAAGCCCGGTGCGAAGCCTATTGTTTACCTCTGAGAAAATTTTCCAGCAGCGCATGCCCATGCTCGGTGAGAATCGATTCGGGATGGAACTGCACGCCCTCCACCGCCAGTGCCTTATGCCGCACGCCCATGATCTCGCCGTCATCGGTCCAGGCGGTGATTTCCAAACACTCCGGCAAGCTCTCGCGCTCGATCACCAGCGAGTGATAACGCGTGGCGGTGAAGGGATTGGGCAAGCCTTTGAACACGCCGATATCGTGATGATGAATCTCGGAGGTCTTGCCGTGCATGAGTTGCTTGGCGTGCACGATTTTGCCGCCGAAGGCTTGGCCGATACTCTGATGACCCAGGCAGACGCCGAGGATCGGCACCGCGCCCGCGAACTGTTTGATCACCGGCACCGACACGCCCGCCTCATTCGGCGTGCAGGGGCCGGGCGAGATCACGATATGCTCGGGTTTAAGCGCCGCGATGCGATCGAGATCGATCTCGTCGTTGCGATACACTTGCACTTCCTGCCCGAGCTCACCGAAATACTGCACCAAGTTGTAGGTGAAGCTGTCGTAATTATCGATCATCAATAACATGTCATCCCCTTACTCAGCCCGCGCATCCAAGCCGCTCAAAACCAGCTCCGCCGCGCGCAGTACGCCGCGCGCTTTACTCTGCGTTTCCTCCCATTCGGTTTTGGGAACGGAGTCGGCGACAATACCCGCCGCCGCCTGCACATACAGCACGCCCGCCTGTATTACCGCGGTGCGGATCGCAATTGCCATATCCATGTTGCCGTTAAACCCGAGGTAGCCCACCGCGCCGGCGTAGATACCGCGCTTCGAGGTCTCCAGTTCGTCGATGATTTCCATCGCCCGGATTTTCGGCGCGCCGGTCACCGTACCCGCGGGAAAGGTGGCGCGCAGCAAACTCATTGCGCTGATGCCGGGCTTGATTTTGCCCTCCACGTTGGAAACGATATGCATGACATGAGAATAACGTTCCACGATCATGCTTTCTGTCATTTTCACGCTGCCGGTTTGTGCAATGCGCCCTACATCGTTGCGTCCGAGATCGATCAGCATAAGATGCTCCGCGCGCTCTTTGGGGTCGGCTAACAGTTCCTGCTCCAGCGCGCGGTCCTCTTCGGGCGTCACGCCGCGGCGGCGCGTGCCGGCTATGGGGCGCAGGGTAACGGTGTCATGCTCCAAGCGCACCAGGATTTCCGGCGAAGCGCCGACAATGTGAAAATCGCCGAGGTCGAGATAGAACATATAGGGCGACGGATTGATGGAGCGCAAAGCCCGATACAGATTAAGAGGCGGGGCGGCAAACGGCAAATGGATGCGCTGCGAGATTTGCACTTGCATCAAATCGCCATCCAAAATGTATTGCTTGGCTTTGGCGACCGCGGCTAAAAAATCGCTCTCCTTAAATTCTGAAACCGGCGTAAGCGCCTGACCCGAGGGAATAAAGTCAGGAATATCGACTTGCGCCCGCAGTCCCTTGCGCAGTACTTGCAAGCGTTGCTGCGCGTGCGTGAACGCATCGCTTATCGCGGGGTCGGCGTAAACAATCAGATACAGCTTGCCGGAAAGATTATCCACCACGGCGATTTCTTCAGACAACATCAGCAAGATGTCTGGCGTGCCGAGTGTGTCGGGATTTTGTGTGCGCTGGAGCTTGGGTTCAATGTAGCGCACGGTGTCATAGCCGAAGTAACCCGTGAGGCCGCCCACAAAGCGCAGATCGCTACGCAAAGGCGCCACCTTATAGCGCGCCTGGAAGGTTTCGATAAAGGCCAGCGGGTCGCCGGTTTCGATCGACTCGACGATGCGGTCGCCACTTTCTACCGTGACCCGATGGCCGCGCACGATCAAACGCGTTTGCGCCGGCAGGCCGATAAAAGAATAGCGCCCGAAACGTTCGCCGCCCTGCACCGATTCCAGCAAATAAGAAAACGGTCGGTTGGCGAGCTTGAGATACACCGACAATGGCGTATCGAGATCGGCCAGCATCTCGAGCACCACGGGGATGCGGTTGTAACCCGCTTGCGCGAGCTGATTGAATTCTGATTCTGTCATGGGTTTCTTCCGAAAAAGGAAATCAACGCGGGGCAATGCAACATGCCCCACCCTAGTAATTTAACTAGATGCGCCATCGCAGGATGCGCGTTGTTTCCTTTTTCATCGTCAACCTTTAACAACGATTTTCGCCGCTTCGGCAAGACTCGGCACCACCGCATCCACGTCCAATTCGCGCACATCGCGGCCGCGATTATAGCCGTAGGGCACGCAGAATACCGGGCAACCGGCGGCACGCGCGGCTTGCGCGTCGTTGAGCGAATCGCCGATCAACAGCAGTTCGCTGGGCCGGATGCCGAAATGTGCGCACGCATGCAACAGCGGCAGCGGGTCGGGTTTTTTCTTGGGTAGGGTATCGCCGGACAGCACCAGCTCGAAATACTCGATCAGTTGCGTGTCACGCAACAAGGGCAGGGTAAATTTCTCCGCCTTATTAGTGATGCAGGCGACGCGGAATCCGGCTTGCTTGAACGCGGCCAAGCCTTCCAGCACACCGGGAAACACCCGGCTTTTGCGGCTGACGTTCGCGCCATAGTGTTTTTCATAAGCGGGCAGCGCGCGGGCGAACAAGGCCGCGTCCGGCTCGGCATTCATGTCGCGCGTCAGCACGCGCTTCACCAGGCGCGACACGCCGTTGCCGATGTAGGTTTTGACCGTGGCCAAATCGACCGGCGGCAAGCCTAATTCCTCGGCCATGGCGATGGCGGCATCGGCCAAATCCGGCGCGGTGTCGAGCAAGGTGCCGTCGAGATCGATGACTACCGCTTTAATTGTGAGGGGAAAATGCATTTTCAAATCTTTCTTCACCGCAGAGGACACGGAGGACGTAAAGGAAAACCCGGACTGGCATTCCTCCGTGTACTCTGTGTACTCCGTGGTTAAACTTTTCAAACCTTCGCCAATTCCGCGCGCAAGGCGCCGATGATCGTATCGTAACGATGCGGATCGCTGTCCTTGGCCGCGCCGAATACCGCCGAACCTGCTACAAAAGTGTCCGCGCCCGCTTTAGCGATTTCGGCGATGTTATTGGTCTTCACGCCGCCGTCGATTTCGAGCCAAATTTGCTTGCCGGTTTTGGCCGTGTAGGCGTCGATTTTCTGGCGCGCGAGACGCAGCTTGACCAGCGCTTCGGGAATGAAACTTTGGCCGCCGAAGCCGGGGTTGACGGACATCAGCAAAATCATGTCGATCTTGTCCATTACATGATCCATCAAATCCAGCGGCGTGGCGGGGTTAAACACCAGACCGGCCTTGCAGCCGTTTTCCTTGATCAGCGCCAAGGTGCGATCGATGTGCTCGGACGCTTCCGGATGAAAGGTAATGATGTTGGCGCCGGCCTTGGCGAAATCGGGGATGATGCGATCTACCGGCTTCACCATCAGATGCACGTCGATGATGGCGTCGGTCAGCGGGCGGATCGCCTCGCACACCAGCGGGCCGATGGTCAGATTCGGCA
The DNA here is from genome assembly GCA_027438535.1 of bacterium. Lineage (GTDB taxonomy): Bacteria > Pseudomonadota > Gammaproteobacteria > Burkholderiales > Thiobacteraceae > RBG-16-58-11. Next base: position 2,187 of record DAIAMA010000046.1, on the reverse strand, counting down.
CGTAATGGTTGTCCATGACGTCGAAGTGGATAACATCCGCTCCGGAGGCGATCACATTGGTGATTTCCTCGCCCAGCTTGGCGAAATTCGCCGAGAGAATGCTCGGCGCGATACGGTATTGGCTTCCCATGACAGATCCTTCATCCCAAACAAAAGCCTTGCATTTTACCCGCAAACCGCTTCCCTTGCCTACGCGCCGAAATTCAGGTGCAATAGCGGGATGGCCGACAGCAAAAAATACGAAATCCAGGTAAACACACAGGTGGAATACATTCCCGAGCAATCCAGCGAGGAACAGGATCGCTATGTCTTCGCCTACACCATTACTATCACCAACACCGGTTCGATCGCGGCGCAACTCATTAGCCGCCATTGGATTATCACCGATGCCAACAATAGCGTGCAGGAAGTGCGCGGCCTGGGCGTGGTGGGCGAGCAACCGTTGCTTAAACCCGGCGAGAGTTTCGAATACACCAGCGGCTCGGCTATCGCCACGCCGGTGGGTACCATGCACGGCAGCTACCAAATGGTGGCGGAAGACGGCACGAAATTCGACGCGCCGATTCCCGAATTCACCTTGAGCATGCCGCGCGTGCTGCATTAGTACGAATGGCACTTACTTAAGTGCCCCCACGTACAAATACTCCGTCATGCCGGCGAAAGCCGGCATCCAGAATCGGCCTATCGGCCGATGCTTTTTCAAACCCTGGATTCCGGCTTGCGCCGGAATGACGGCATAAACAGAAGTTTTTTCCTTAAGTAAGTGCCATTCGCATTAGTACGACTATTTCGGCGGGTCATTTTTCTTGTCTTTCTTGGGCAAGGTGTACCACACGATAAAAATCAATAAGCCGAGCGCAACACCCGCTTCCAGCATGAACCAGCCCATACATCATCTCCCATTGTAATCGGCGCGCGGTGTAAACTCCGGCATCAACGCCGGCCGCATTGCTATACTAGCGCATCCTCATTCCACTTTTCATTCCATGTTCACTTCGCTACGCTGGATTGCCGTTTTTCTTTTGCTGTGGCTGGGCGGCTGCGCGGTCGTGCCGCCTGCGCGGCCACCCGTTACGCCGCCCCCGCCTCCGGCGGCGGTATTGCAGCCCGCCGATTGGCCGCAACTGCCCGGCTGGACGGACAACGATGCGCTGGCTGCTTGGCCCGCATTTCTCGCCGGTTGCGGACCGCTGAAAAAACAGCCTGCATGGCAGCCGGTATGCGCGGCAGCGGCACAATTCACGCCCACGGACGATGCCGGCGCGCGCGCGTTTTTCCAGCAGTGGCTGTTACCGTATCGTCTCACCACCTCGGACGGCAATGATACCGGGCTTATCACCGGCTATTACGAACCCTTGCTGTTCGGCAGCCGCACGCCCAGCGCGCGCTATCGCTTTCCGCTCTACGGCGTACCGGATGATCTGCTCGACATCGATCTCGCGAGCCTCTACCCGGAATTAAAAAAATATCGTCTGCGCGGCCGTCTTGCGGGCAGGCGCGTAATTCCGTATTACACCCGCGCCGAAATCGACGCCGGGCGCGCGCCGCTGCAGGGCAAGGTATTATTGTGGGTGGATGATGCGGTGGATTTATTTTTCCTCCAGATTCAGGGCTCGGGCCGGGTGCAATTGGAAGACGGCACCGTGATCCGCGTGGGCTACGCCGACCAGAATGGACAGCCTTATACATCGATCGGCAAGATGCTCGTGGCACAAGGCGCATTGCCGCTGGAGCAAGCGTCGATGCAAGGCATTAAGCAATGGGGCATGCAAAATCCGGAAAAACTACCGGCGCTGCTCGACAGCAACGCGAGCTATGTGTTTTTCCGCGAATTGCCGCCCTCCTCCACGCCCGATAGCGGCCCGCCCGGCGCGCTGGGCGTGCCGCTTACCGGCGGCCGCAGCCTCGCGGTAGATCCGCGCTCGGTGCCGCTCGGCAGCCCGGTGTATCTCGCCACGACCTGGCCCAATAACGCGCAGCCGCTGAATCGGCTGATGCTGGCGCAAGATACCGGCGGCGCTATCAAGGGCGTTGTCCGCGCCGATTTTTTCTGGGGCTTTGGCGCGGATGCGGCACAGCGCGCCGGCAGCATGCGCCAGCAGGGGCGCATGTGGGTGTTGCTGCCGAAAGGCGCGGCCACGCAACAATAAGGTGGCAGCGCTTCAAGGCTCAAACGTCACGCGGTAC
>DAIAMA010000469.1 GCA_027438535.1 bacterium | reverse complement strand
ATGCGCTCTATAAAGATGCATCGTCCGGGTCGAGTTCCGGGGCATTGAAGCGCATCTTTGTGGCGGGCATGAATGAATTCATCAAAGCGCAAGCTTCTGCAAGCGCGAAAAGCGGCGTGGATGCCGGTGCACTCATCGATGGCGCGCGACGCGCAATGCGCGCCGCCTATCAACGTGAAATGGATGCATTGGAATCGCATCTTGCCTTCCTTGCGTCGGTTGGTTCGGTTTCGCCCTATGTCGGCTTGTTCGGCACCGTCTGGGGCATCATGAATGCATTCCGCGGTTTGGCCAACGTGCAGCAAGCCACGCTGGCGGCCGTCGCGCCCGGCATTGCGGAAGCGCTGATCGCGACGGCGATTGGCCTGTTCGCCGCAATCCCGGCAGTCGTTGCGTATAACCGCTATACGCATGACATCGACCGTTTGGCGATTCGCTTTGAGAGCTTTATCGAAGAATTTTCCAATATCCTGCAACGGCAAGTGCGCTAACGGGAGACTCACATGGCATCGTCTTTCTCAAGTTCC
>DAIAMA010000468.1 GCA_027438535.1 bacterium | reverse complement strand
GATCTATGCGGGACTGACCCGCTGAATGGCCTTATTTTTCATGATGTCCGCCAAACTCGTAGCGCAACGCGGACAGCAGTTTGTCGCCATAGTCAGCCTCGCCGCGCGAGCTGAAACGGTTGAACAGCGCTGCAGTCAATACAGGAGCAGGCGTTCCTGATTCGATCGCAGCGATGCTGGTCCATCGACCCTCGCCTGAATCGGAAACGCGTCCGCCAAACTGTTTGAGGTCGGCGTCGCGGTGCAGCGCATGTGCCGTCAAATCGAGCAGCCATGAACCCACCACGCTGCCGCGCCGCCACAGCTCTGCGACTTCGGCGATATCGATGTCGTAGCAAAATGCCTGCGGATCGCGCAGCGGTGTCGTCTCGGCGTCGGTCTGTTGCGATGCGCTGCCTACATTGGCGTGACGCAGCAGATTGAAACCCTCGGCGTAGGCGGCCATCATGCTTTGCATTGCCGCTGGCGCGATATTCCGCCAGAGCAAAATGTCCCAACAGCCATGCCCATACCGTACCCTGATGGTA
>DAIAMA010000467.1 GCA_027438535.1 bacterium | reverse complement strand
GCAATGGCTCCTGTAAGCAATGCCTCCCGCACGCGCTTGGCAAGTGGGCCACGCAGCCATGCCGCCAAGGGGACCCTGAAACCCATCTTGGTCCTGTAGAGCACCTCGTGGGGTAAATCCGGTTCGAGAGCCTTCTTCAGGAGGTATTTGCCTGTTCCCCCTTTCAGCTTCAACCCGGGCGGCAAAGAGGATGCCCATTCGACCAAGCGATGATCCAGCAGGGGTACGCGGACCTCCAGGCTGTGCGCCATGCTGGCGCGGTCGACTTTGGTCAGGATGTCGCCGGGAAGCCAGGTCTTCAGGTCCAGGTATTGGGCCAGCAGCAGCGGATGATCCGTGGGCGCGCGTTTTGCGTGGGCACGGAACACAGCCAGCGCGCTGTAGCCCTGGAGTTCGTGCTTGAAGCGCGTGCTGTAGAGACGCTGGCGCATCGCCGCTGACGTGATGCTGACGCTGTGGTAATAGGCTTCCACGTCGTCGCGGGCAAGGGCCTGCAGCGTGGTCTTGGCGCGCAGTGGGCGCGGCGCCC
>DAIAMA010000466.1 GCA_027438535.1 bacterium | reverse complement strand
ATGGGAGCAAATTAATCCGATTTGGAAGTAGGGTCAATATGCCTGGCGGTCTAGATAATCTCCTATACCCTGGAATCTTAATGTTCAGAGTTGCATTCGCGACAATTTTAAAGAATGGGTTCGCCCTAAAACACACTCCGGCCTCCAAGAATCTGCGGCCCCGCGCTTGATCTGCCAACACGTCCGCCATGCACGGCGCTTTCTTGCTAAGATGCGCGGCATTATGAACGTGGCCCGGACAAAACGCATTGTGCTCGGCATCACCGGCGGTATCGCGGCCTACAAGGCGGCGGAACTGGCACGCCTGCTTGTCAAACAGGACGTCGAGGTACAGGTTGCGATGACGGAAGCGGCGACGCACTTCATCACACCCGCCACAATGCAGGCGCTCACCGGGCAACCGGTATTGATCGACCAGTGGCAGGATGACAAGGGCATGGCGCACATACACACCAGCCGGCTTGCCGATGCCATCGTGATCGCCCCCGCCACGGCAGATTTCATCGCGAAGCTCGCGCACGGCCTCGCC
>DAIAMA010000465.1 GCA_027438535.1 bacterium | reverse complement strand
TGCCACGACGAGTGCCCTGGATTCCTCATGCATGGCAGTGGGCGCACGCACAGCCGCTTTCAGCAGCATTTGAATTGTGTTGCGGTCAACTTCATTGGGCGCGTAGGAACGAACGGAACGCCCTGCGTCACTTCAAAGCTTTTGGCCTTCCTTGAGCGATTTGAAACCGTCCGTACTGATTGCAGAGAAATGCGCAAACAGGTCCGCGCTGCCATCATCGGGCGTGAGAAACCCGAAACCTTTTGAGTCGCTAAACCATTTAACTGTGCCAGTTGCCATGTGACTTGCTCCTTGACTTAAAAGTTGTGTAAAGTTGTCATGTCATTCTTTGCAAGCAACTGATTGGATAAGACAGCAGCATGCTCTTTTATTCCTGCAACAACCGGCAACATCCGATTTGTGCTCCTGACATGCAATTTCAGAGCGGGATTGCTTCTTGTCTGCCGCATCATACGCAGTTCGGCAGGCTTCCCTTGAGAACTGGAAAATTCGACACATAACGTCGCATTGCACCAGCAAGGCTATGCGCA
>DAIAMA010000464.1 GCA_027438535.1 bacterium | reverse complement strand
AATTATGTTTGCCATTTTCATCTAGAGCGGACTTTGCAAAATGGTCGCCTGACATCACGCGATGATGTCGGCTATCTACGTGATATTTCTCGCTTTATGAAAACCACGTCATCAGGCGACAAGGCCGAATTATCCAAAGTGCCAGAAACTTCGTTGATCTGGAATCTGGTCACGTCCACGCGCGACACCTGTTTGGGTGCGGAGTGTCAGTATTATCAGGATTGTTTTGTGATGAAGGCGCGCAAGGAAGCGCAGCAAGCTGATGTGGTGGTGGTGAATCATCATCTGTTTTTCGCAGATGTCGCGCTGAAAGATACCGGCGTCGCCGAGTTGCTGCCATCAGCCAACACGATTGTGTTTGACGAAGCGCACCAGTTGCCGGAGACCGCCACATTATTTTTTGGCGAAACCGTGTCGACTTCGCAAGTTCTGGAGTTGTGCCGTGATGTGTTGGCCGAAGGGTTGTCACATGCTCGCGACGGTGCGGAATGGGCAAAAGTGGTTGCACCGGTTGAGCGCGCCGTGCGCGAAT
>DAIAMA010000463.1 GCA_027438535.1 bacterium | reverse complement strand
ATCGAAGCAACAGCCGCACCCATGCACAACGATCATGGAGAAGTAATTGGCGCGGTCATGGTATGTCAAGACGTGAGTCAGGCACGCAAACTGGCTTACCAGCTTTCCTATCAGGCAGGCCATGATGCGCTGACTGGACTTTATAACCGCCGCGAATTTGACAACAGGTTGGTTGAACTGCTGGAAAACGCCAAACTGAGCGGACGCCAGCATATTTTGCTTTATCTGGATCTGGATCAATTCAAGATCGTCAACGATACCTGCGGACACACCGCCGGAGACAAGCTGCTATTACAACTTGCCATTCTGCTGGGACACAAGATACGCAAGAATGACATACTGGCACGCTTAGGCGGTGATGAATTCGGTGTATTGTTGGTGGAATGCGATATTGAATATGGGAAAAGGGTTGCAGAATCTTTCCTCGCGCTCATTTCCGACTTCAGATTTATCTGGGACGACAAAATTTTTCAGGTCGGCGTGAGCATCGGCCTCGTGCCCGTCACCTCCGCAAGTGAAAACTCCGCCGAAGT
>DAIAMA010000462.1 GCA_027438535.1 bacterium | reverse complement strand
GCGACTATGCGGTTTCAGTGCCCGAACCCGGGGCGTCCGGTATCGGCGACACGCATGCGCTGGGGCCTTTTCTGCGCGATGTCGTGAAACTCAACGACCGGCATTTTCGCGTGTTCGGCCCGGACGAAACGCTCTCCAATGGCCTTGAGGCGCTGTTCGAGGTGACTCGGCGGCAATGGGATGGCGACACCCTTGAAAGCGACGAATATCTGGCACCTGCAGGGCGCGTGATGGAGATGCTGAGCGAACACCAGTGCGAGGGCTGGCTGGAAGGCTACCTGCTCACCGGGCGGCACGGGATATTCAACTGTTACGAGGCATTCATCCACATCGTCGATTCGATGTTCAACCAGCACGCCAAATGGCTGAAGGTCACCGCGCATCTGCCGTGGCGGAGGAAAATAGCATCGCTCAATTACCTGCTGGCATCGCATGTGTGGCGTCAGGACCACAACGGCTTCACGCATCAGGATCCCGGTTTCATCGATCACGTGGTGAACAAGAAGGCCGAGGTGGTGCGCGTTTATTTCCCGCC
>DAIAMA010000461.1 GCA_027438535.1 bacterium | reverse complement strand
CTGCCGCTCCTGCTCTCGGCCATGGGCCTCTATATCTGGTGGAAGCGCCGCCGTGCCTGAACTTCCCGAAGTGGAAACCACAAGGCGCGGTCTGGCCGCGCACCTCGAAGGCGCTGAAATCGTCAAAGCCGTGATACGCAACGCCCGGCTGCGCTGGCCCATTCCGGAAGGCATGCCGCTTGCCGGGCTGACGATCCATAAACTGGAGCGCCGCGCAAAATACCTGCTGCTCAAATGCGGCAACGGACATGGAAAAATTGTCCGTTTCCCTCACCCAAACCCTCTCCCAGAGGGCGAGGGGACAAACGAACGCTTGCGCGAGTTTCACGTTAACAGCACGCTGATCCTGCACCTGGGGATGTCAGGCAGCCTGCGCATCCTGCCTGAAGACGCGCCGCCCGGGACTCACGATCACTTCGACCTGGTTTTAAGCAACGGCAGGCTGATGCGGCTGCGCGACCCGCGCCGCTTCGGCGCCGTGCTCTGGCATCAGGGCGACATCGATGCCCATCCGCTGCTCTCAAGGCTGGGCCCC
>DAIAMA010000460.1 GCA_027438535.1 bacterium | reverse complement strand
CGCGACAAAGAGATTGAGCCCCACCGGCGGATGTATCATGCCTATCTCCATGTTCACCACCATGATGATGCCCAGATGTATCGGATCTATGCCCAGGGTTTTTGCGATCGGCAAAAACAGCGGCGCCAGGATCAGCACGATGGAGGTTGGCTCCATGAACTGACCTGCGGCAAGCAGCGCGAAATTCACCATCAGCAAAAACATCCAGGGCTGCAAATGCTGGTCTATCACCCACTGCGACATGCCCTGCGGGATCTGCTCGGATGTCATCAGGAAGGAAAAAAGGATCGCATTGGTGATGATGTAGAGCAGCATTGCGCTGGCACCCGATAGAACCGAAACCATCAAGCTGATGCCCGTGAAGGTGGGCCTGGATGAAAACGGCAAACCTACCCCCGCGCTGATGAAGAAGCTCGCAAGCCTGGGCGTGGATGGCGTGCCTGAATTCAAGCGTGGGATGGATGGCAAGGCCGAAGCGCTTTACTTCGAAAGTTCGGTAAAGGGCGCAACATTAAAAGAAGGATTGCAAAATGTGC
>DAIAMA010000045.1 GCA_027438535.1 bacterium | reverse complement strand
GGACGAGGCGGGCGCGAATGCCTTGCGCATTCACTATTGGCGGCGCTACGGCGCGACCCTGCTAGGGCTGATTCGGCACCATCCGGAAATTGATCCGCGGCATTTCTTGTGGCATACCCATCAATTCCCGCGAATTCATCCCATGCTGGTATTCGAGCGCGGCTTGCGCGGCCTGCTGCGGCGTTTGCCGGGCAAGAAGATCGTGTTCTCCAACGCACCCGCGCATTATGCGCACGCGGTGCTGGCAGCGATGGGAGTGGCGCATTTATTTGCCGATGTGATCAGCGTGGAGCGCACCGGCTTTCGGCCCAAACCCGCCGCGCACGGCTTCCGCCATCTGTTCCGGGTGCATGGCTTGCGGCCGGAGCGCGCCATCATGGTGGAAGACGACTTGGATAATCTGCGTACGGCCAAGCGCCTGGGGATGCGCACCGTGTGGGTGACACGTGCGAGTAAGTCCCCACCTTTTGTGGATGTCAGGGTAAAATCCGTGCTGCAATTGCAGCGCGTACTCGATAAGCTATAGCAAAAAACTCTGGGAGGAGACCATGGCAGGCAAAAGCGGCGAACGCAAAACCCAAATTCTACAAACGCTGGCGCAAATGCTGGAGCAGCCTAGGCCGGAGAAAATCACGACCGCGGCGCTGGCGGCGCGGCTCGATGTGTCGGAAGCCGCGTTGTACCGCCATTTTGCCAGTAAGGCGCAAATGTTCGAGGGGCTGATCGAGTTTATCGAACAGACCTTATTCAGCCTAATTAACAAAATCAACGCGGACGAAACCGACGGCATGCGCCAGCTCGATGCGATTTTGTCCCTGCTCTTGGGCTTTGCGCAAAAAAATCCGGGCATGACGCGGGTCTTGATCGGCGATGCGCTGGTGCATGAAAACGAACGGCTGCAATCCCGCATCAATCAATTGCACGACCGCATCGAAGCGACACTGCGCCAATGTTTGCGCGTCGCGGCCACGGAAAACGCCGTGCCCACGGAGCGTGATACCAATGCCGTGGCTAATCTAATGCTTTCATTCATCATTGGGCGCTGGCATCAGTTCGCCAAAAGCGGTTTCAAGCGTTTACCGCTGGATCAATTCGAGACACAAAAAGCCTTGCTGTTCCGGCTGACTTAAGTTTTCCGGCACAGTGTCCGATAATTCTCCTGGGCGGCTATTTGCTAAATGTGGAGTTCAATATGAAAGCACAGACGGTATTGATCAAGCGTTCGACCTTTTTGTCGGTACTCCTGGTGGGTGCCGTGATCGCTTTTTGCGTGGCGACGAATGAGCGGGCTGATCCGCTTGCGCAGTCGCGGGCCCGGATGACGAGTCAGGAATAAGCGGCATTTGGCCGGCCTCGCGTCAGGCGCGAGGGGCGGGCATGGCGCATACCGCGCAGGCCGGATCCCGCTTCAGGCGCAGCGTGCGCCATTCCATGGCGAGGCTGTCGAGCAGCAATAATTTGCCGTTCAGCGATGTGCCGCAAGCCACGATCAACTTCAGAGCTTCCGCCGCTTGCGTGCTGCCGATAATGCCGACCAGCGGTGCGAATACGCCGTTTTCCGCGCAACGCATCTCATCCGCATCGCCCCCTTCCGGAAACAAGCAGTGATAGCAAGGCGCGTCGTCTTGCCGCAGATCGAATACCGCCACTTGACCATCGAAGCGCACCGCGGCACCCGATACCAGGGGTTTGCGAGCGGCCACACAGGCGCGGTTCACCGCATGCCGGGTGGCGAAATTATCCGAAGCATCGATGACCACATCCGCTAGCGCGACTTGCGTGCGCAGTAGCGCATCGTCCGCGCGTTGCGGGAGGGCCATCGCGTTTATCGTTGGGTTAAGCGCGTGTGCGGCGCGCGCGGCGGATTCGGCTTTGTTTTGGCCGAGCGCGGCGGTTTGATGCGCGATCTGGCGCTGCAAATTGGTGAGATCGACATTGTCGTCATCGCATAGCGTGATTTTGCCGACGCCCGAGGATGCGAGATAAAGGGCGGCAGGGGAGCCGAGCCCTCCCGCGCCGATGATGAGCGCATGGGAATTCGCCAGCCTCTCCTGCCCTTCCAGTCCGATCTCGGGCAGAAGGATGTGGCGGCTGTAGCGCAGCAGTTGGTCGTCGGTCATAAAGCAGTTTTGAGTTGGAGTACAAGGGATTGTGATGGCCAAGCGCGCTTAGGGCAAGATAGGACCGATGCCTACCGAGGTTCTTAACGCGAAACCCGGAATGCGGAACGGAGTTCAGCGGTATTCGCGCCATTCGGGCGGCGTATCGTCGTGGTCGCCGTGGGAGTGATGCTCGTAGACCTGCGCGAAGATGCGCCGGGTGCGTTCGCGTTGCGCCGGTTGCGTCAGATTTTGACACTGAATATTTTCAGCGTAATAGAAAAGCGCGCGCCGGAGTTTATTGATGAGGGAGTTGTCCAGATGAAAACCCTGGTCGATCAGCGCCAATTCGATTTTTTCCAGGGTGTAGTACGGTAATTCGTAGCGAATCATAAGGCCGGTGTCGCCCGCCGTGCCGAGCACGGTAAGATGCGGCAAATCATGCAGCAACAGCAATGCCGCTTTGGCCTGGCCCGGCGGCAAGCGCGAGAAACTCAACTGGCGGGTTCTTTCGGTATCCGCATACTCCATTCGTATTCCCTCGATCCATCCAACCGTACCGTCAAGAATAGCCGCTTGAGGTGAATTTGCAAGCGGGCGCCCTGCTTTCGCTGGCGGTAGCCGGCGGCGGCGGCTAAAATGGTGCGTTTTTCTAGCGGCGCGGGCTATCCGCGAACTTTGACATGAGCCAAGATCCTTCTGCCAATGCAGCGCATCGGCGCCAAGCAGCGCTTGCTTATCACCAATTTCCCAAACCCGGAAAGCTGTCGGTGGAATCTTCCAAGCCCTGCGCCACGGCAGCCGATCTCACCCTCGCCTATAGCCCCGGTGTGGCCGAACCGGTGCGCGAAATTGCGCACGATCCGGAGAACGCCTACCGCTATACCAATAAGGGTAACTTGGTGGCGGTGATTACCGATGGCACGGCGATTTTGGGTTTGGGCAATCTCGGCCCCTTGGCCGCCAAGCCGGTGATGGAGGGCAAGGCGGTATTGTTCAAGCGTTTTGCCGGGATCGATGTGTTCGACATCGAAGTGGATGCGCCTTCGCCCGCGCAATTCATCGAAACCGTGGTTTCCATTGCGCCGACGTTCGGCGGCATCAACTTGGAAGACATCGCCGCGCCGCATTGTTTTGAAATCGAGAAAGCTTTGTCCGCGCGGCTCGACATTCCAGTGTTCCACGACGATCAGCATGGCACCGCGGTGATTATCTGCGCCGGGCTGTTGAATGCGCTCGAAGTACAAGGCAAGCAACTGGATCAAGTGAAATTAGTTTGCTTGGGGGCGGGGGCGGCGGGGTTGGCTTCACTCGAGTTGCTAACGGCGCTGGGCGTTAAACGCGACAATATCCTGGTGGTGGACAGCAAGGGCGTGATCCACGCCGGTCGCACCGATCTGAATGCGTATAAACAAGCTTTCGTGCAAAGCACCGAGCGGCGCACGCTGGCGGATGCGATGCGCGATGCGGACGTATTCATCGGCGTCTCCGGGCCGAACCTGGTGACACCGGCGATGCTGCAAAGCATGGCGCCGAATCCCGTGGTATTCGCGCTGGCGAATCCAGATCCGGAAATTCGCCCGGAACTCGCCCACGCGGCGCGTAGCGATCTCATCATGGCGACCGGACGCTCCGATTACCCGAACCAAGTGAATAATGTGCTGGGCTTTCCCTACATTTTCCGCGGCGCCTTGGATGCGCGCGCCAAGCGCATCACGCGCCCGATGTTGCTGGCGGCGGTGAAGGCGATCTCCGCGCTCGCCAAAGAGCCGGTGCCGCAATCGGTGCTGGAGGCGTATCAGCTCGCCTCGCTCGCCTTTGGCAGGGAATACATTCTGCCCAAGCCCTTCGATCCGCGTCTTATCGAGTGCGTGCCGCCGGCGGTCACGGCGGCGGCCGGCGGAGCCTGATGCGCGCCGCGCCAGGGCTCGACACCGCGTTACGCGAAGAGCCGCGCAAGCTGGCCTTGCTGCTGCTGTTATGCGCGGCGTGGCTGATTCCCGGCTTGGTCGGCCACGACCCATGGAAACCGGACGAGGCGCGCGTATTCGGCATCGTCTACCATATTTTGCATTCCGGCGAATGGCTGGTGCCGACGCTCGCGGGCGAACCCGACTTATCCTTTGGCCCCTTGTATTACTGGACCGCGGCGGTATGCGCAAAGTTGTTCGGCTGGGCGCTGGCGCCCTACGACGCGGCGCGGCTGGCGAGCGGCTTCTACATGGCGCTGACGCTGGCGGCGACGGCGATGACGGCGCGCGAACTATATGGCCCGACCATGCCGCGCTTGGCATTGGCGCTGCTCATCGGCAGCGTGGGCTTGCTGGTGCATGCGCACGAGATGATCACCGATACCGCGCTGCTCGCCGGCTACGCTTTTGTGTTGTGGGGTTTTGCGTTGAGCGCGCGCCGCCCGAATCCGGCGGGTGTGTTGATCGGTATCGGCATGGGCATCGCGTTTTTGTCGCGCGGACTGATACCGGTGGTCGTGGTGTTACTGACGGCGGCGCTCTTGGGCTTGTTTGCGGCGTGGCGCACGCGGCGCTATGCGCGCGCGCTGTTGATCGGGCTGGTGGCGAGCCTGCCCTTTCTGACGATTTGGCCGTGGCTGTTGCACCAACAGGCGCGCGAGGTGTTTTTCCGGTGGTGGCGCGTGGAAAATCTGCCCTTGATCACCAAGTTTTACATGACCTATGCGCGCAGCGAACTCGATTATTTTTTAAATCTGCTGCCGTGGTTCGCTTGGCCGGTATTGCCGATCACGCTGTGGACGCTGTGGGGATACCGTAAAAAATTGCTGCATGAGCCGTGTTTTCAGCTACCCCTGGTATTTTTCGCCGTCACTTTTTCCTTCACGAGCTTGAACGCGGAAACGCGCGACATCCACATGCTGCCGGTGTTGCTGCCGTTGACGCTGCTCGCGGTGCCAGGCGCGGAAACCTTGCGGCGCGGCGCGGCGAATGCCTTGGGCTGGTTCGGCATCATGACTTTCGGTTTGTTCTCGGCTTTTGTCTGGCTCGCGTGGCTGACCTTGATGACCGGCCATCCGGCGCGTTTTTACCGGCATATCCTGAAATTTCAACCGGGATTCACGCCGAGCTTCGAATGGCTGGCGTTCGTGGTCGCCTTGCTGCTCAGCGTGCTGTGGCTGCTGCCGCTGCGCGGCTCGTTCCGCTCCGGCCGGCGCGCGGTATTTCATTGGGCGGCGGGGATCACGCTGATGTGGGGGCTGGCCGCGACCTTGATGCTGCCATGGCTCAATTACGGGCGGAGTTATGCGAACGTGGCGCTGGCCTTGAAACGCCATCTGCCGCCGCATTACCGCTGCATCGGCAGCGCCGGTTTGGGGCAGGCGCAACGCGGAGTGTTCTACTACTATGCGGGGATTAGCACGCAGCGCGTGGAGCGCGCCGAATTCGACGCCTATGGCTGCGATCTGTTTTTACTCCAGACCGATCCACGCCGTCCCGATGCGCGGCCGGGCGCGGGCTGGGTGAAAATTTGGCACGGCAGCCGCCCCGGCGATAAATCCGAAGCTTTTGTTTTGTATCGCCTGCAGGAGCGGCGCAAGTGACTGTCCGCAGCGCGCGTTCCTGGCTGATGCCGGCATTGCTCGCGACGCTGGCGATCAAGCTGGTGCTTTCCGCCGTGTTGCCTTTTTCCGGCGACGAGGCGTATTTTCTGATTTGGGGACAGCGTCCCGATTTCGGTTTCTACGATCACCCGCCGATGGTGGGCTGGTTATTATGGCTCATGCTGCACATCAGCGATGCGGCATGGGTACTACGCCTGCCGATAGTGCTGTTCACCAGTTTCATCGGCTATGGCTTGTACCGGCTGTTGCGCGAATGGGACGAAGAAAAAGCGGCGCTGGCGGCGCTGCTTTATTGGGTATCGCCCGTCAATTTGATCGGTGTCTTGATCACCACCGACGCCGGCTTGATTTTCTTCAGCTTCATCAGTGTGTGGCTGCTGGCGCGCGCCATGCAAAACGGCAAGACCCGCTATTTCGTCGGGGCCGGCGCGGCGTTCGGGCTTGCCTGCCTGTCGAAATATTTCGCCGCGCTGCTGGGGCTGGGCATACTCGCCTATTGGGCCGCTACGCCCCAGGCGCGCGCGCGAAGCCGCGGCTTTGTTTGGCTGTGCGCGGCCTCGCTGCCGTTCATCGCGCTCAATGTATACTGGAATTACAGCCATTGCTGGGCGAACATCATGTTCAATGTGTTCAATCGCAATGATGACGCCAAGTTCGCTTGGTACAAGCCGCTCGTCTATTTGCTGATTCACGTGTATTTGACGACGCCGCTCGTCGTGTGGTGGCTGGTGAAGAAGCGTAAGACTTTATCCGCGGCGTGGACGGATGCGCGCTTCCGTTTGTTCGCTTTCGTGTTCGTCTTGCCGATGGCGATATTCGCGCTTCTGTCGCTTGAAAAAATCATCGGTTTGCATTGGCTGCTTTCGTTTTATCCCTTCTTGTTCGTGCTGCTCGCGCTGTGGCTCAGCCAGGTGGAAATGTGGAAAACGCTGCGCTTTCTCCTGGTCTTCTCCGGCGTGCATTTGGCGGCGCTGGCGGTGATCGGCTTGCTGCCGATGTCGGCATGGCAGGCCACGCGCTATGCCGATGGCGCGGTGATTTTGCTCAAGCACGAGGAATTGCTCGACCGGCTGGAGCCGTATCGCGATAGATTCGCGCTCGCCACCGATGGCTACTCCACGGCGGCGATCTTGTCCTATCATGCGCACCAGAATGTGTTCGTGTTCGGCGAGGGTTCTTCGCATGCGCGCCATGACGATATCGTGACCGACTTTCGCGAACTCGATGGCCGCAATATTCTTATTTTCCTGAAGCATCCACCGACGTTCGATGACTATGGCCCGTATTTCAAGTCGATCGAATTCAGCGACTTCACGCTCTACGGCGCGAAATTTTATTTGGTGTTGGGTCACGATTTCAGTTACACCGCGTACCGCGAGGGCGTGCTGCGCCGCATAAAGGACAAATATTATGCCGTCCCGCGCTATCTGCCGATGGGCGGATGTTATTTCTGCGAACGCTATTTCCCCAATGAGTCTTGCCGGCCACCGCGCGCGCCATGAACGCCCCGCTTGACCTCATCCGTTTGTTGCGCCCGAAGCAGTGGGTAAAAAGCCTGTTTTTATTCGTCGGCCTGCTGTTCGGTCACGCCTGGGGCGATGCGGGCCTGGTGTGGCGCGTACTCGCGGCGGCGGCGGGGTTTTCCCTGGTATCGAGTTGCATCTATATTCTCAACGATATCGCCGACCGGGATGCGGACCGCAAGCATCCGCGCAAGCGCAACCGGCCCTTGGCGCGAGGCGCGGTAAGCTTGAACGCGGCCATCGCGCTGGCGCTAGTCGTGGGGCTGGCGGGCGGCGTGCTGGGGTATTACGCATCGCCCTTGGTCGCGGCCATGCTCGCCGCGTATGGCGTGATGAATATCGCCTACACCCTGGGGCTGAAGCGCGTGGTGATTCTGGATGTGTTCATTATTGCCGCCGGCTTCATGCTGCGTTTGCTCGCCGGCACCAGTGGCGTGGACATCCCGCCATCGCAATGGCTATTGCTGTGCGGATTGATGCTGACCTTGTTCCTCGGCTTCGCGAAACGCCGCGCCGAATTGGGCGATGCGAATGCCGGCAAGGTAGAGCAGCGCAAAGTATTGCGCGATTACAGCGCGGCATTGCTCGATCAAATGATCACCGTCTCCGCCGCGGGGGTTATCATGAGTTACAGTCTCTACACCTTGAGCGCCGAGACGATAGCGAAGCACGGCACCACCATGCTGATGCTAAC
>DAIAMA010000459.1 GCA_027438535.1 bacterium | reverse complement strand
GTTCTGCTCGAATTTCCCGGCATTCTTGGATTCCTGCACCAGATCCGCATAATGGTGCGCCGCAGGAACGGTCAAGGTCCATTCGTTCATCTCGATGTAGGAAGTGGTCGGAAGATAGACCACCCCGCGCGTTCTCGCCGTTTTCCTGTAATCCGAATAGTGCATCGTTTTGATGATGGAAGAGGCCAGCACGCCTTCCACGAAATCCTTGAGCCAGCCCTTTTCGTAGACCCAGGCGTAAGTCTCCGGCCAGATGCCGAATTTCTCGATGTCGTCGAAATAGATCGCAGCAGGGTTTCCCTCCTCCTTTGCCAGTCCCTCCAGATAGGCGACCACCTCCCGCGCAGGAGAAAAAGGCAGCCTGTAGCGCAATGCTTCCGAAATCGGAAAGAGATCGACCTGCCTGCCGTCTTCTTCCGTGGTGAAAAATCCGTCGAGCTCTGCAACCGTTTTACCGCTGCACAGGAAATGGTAATCGTCGACTGTAGTGTAGGCGATCCCGGAGTCCGCCAAAGCGGGCACGACTGTCGCCTCCC
>DAIAMA010000458.1 GCA_027438535.1 bacterium | reverse complement strand
CAGCACGGTGCTGATGCGCTGGCTGGATGCGCTGCAGAGCGATTTCTATTATCTGGACCTGCTGGACCTGCTCAAGTCGCCATTCATCTTCTCGGATCAGAGCGCTGATCTGCGCAAACAGGCCGCATACCAGATCGAACAGATGGTGCGCAAACAGGGCGTGGCTTCCAGGCTGGATGCTTTCCTCGACATGGCGCGCGGCAAGGCGCAAGCACTCGCAAGGGGTGCGCCGGTGGGTTCCCCGCTGCTTCGCAGCGACCCTTCCGCAGTTATCGCAGCAGTCTGCAACTGCTCCAGCACGTTCAGTAAACGTCTGGCATCGCCGTCGGCATATCCGATGATGCGCTCCTTTGCATCATCGGTAAAATTCAGATCCGGCATCGCGATCTGCTGTGCGCGCTCGAACAGCTTCCCCAGTTCATCAATGGACAGTGCATGCAGCACATAGACCTGCGCACGCGACAGGAGCGCGTTGTTCATCTCGAAGGATGGGTTCTCCGTCGTCGCACCGATGAAAGTCACCAGTCCCTGCTCCAC
>DAIAMA010000457.1 GCA_027438535.1 bacterium | reverse complement strand
AAATGGACGACATCGATACGGCGATGCAAACCACCGCCGAGATACGCGCGGCCATGCAACTTGCCGTTGACAATTCCCGGCAGCAATTCAGCCTCGTGCAGCAGCGGACGCAGGGCATACGCGCCTCAATCGAGCAGTCGTCGCAAACCATCAAGCGCCTCAGCAGCAGCACCGAGGAGATCGGGAAGATTGTCATGGTGATCGACGCCATCGCGGACCAGACCAACCTGCTGGCCCTGAATGCCGCGATCGAAGCCGCCCGTGCCGGGGAAGCGGGGCGCGGATTTTCCGTCGTCGCCGACGAGGTGCGCAAGCTGGCTGAACGCACCACCACGGCGACCAGGGAGATCGGGCACATGATAGGCACCGTGCAAAGCCAGGCCCGTGACGCCGTGCACATCATGGAAAACGGTTCCGTCGGGATGGAAGAGGGATTGCGCCTCGCGGAGGCGGCGGCTTCCGACAACACCGGCATGACAGAAATCGTGGAGCGCATGTTCAGTCTGATCCAGAGCATTGCCGACAGCTCCCATCGCTA
>DAIAMA010000456.1 GCA_027438535.1 bacterium | reverse complement strand
ACGTTGAAATCGAAACGCATCATCATGAGGAACTTGCGCCGGCCCACATCCTGGGAAAAATCGGCGAAGGCCTGCCCGCTTTCGGTATCGTCGCCGCTGTCATGGGGGTGGTTCACACCATGGAATCTGTCGGCATTCCCCCGAGGGAACTCGGTCTCCTGATCGCCCATGCGCTGGTCGGCACTTTTCTTGGCATTCTGCTGTCCTACGGATTCGTCGGCCCGCTTTCAGGCCTGCTCGAGCAAAAAGTGAACGAATCGAGCAAGCTGCTGCAATGCATGCGCGTCACGCTGCTTGCCAGCCTGAACGGCTATGCGCCGGCACTGGCCGTCGAATTCGGCAGAAAAGTACTCAATTCCACCGAGCGCCCCACCTTCAGCGAGCTCGAGGAACATGTCAAGAAGAGCAAAGCGAAATAATCCCCCTCCAAGGCATAGCGAATGAGCGACGATTCCCAGCGCCCTATTATCATAAAGCGTGTCAAGAAGGGCGGAGGGGGTCATCACGGCGGTGCCTGGAAAATCGCCTATGCCGACTTCGT
>DAIAMA010000455.1 GCA_027438535.1 bacterium | reverse complement strand
ACTGGCCCTGCAATTCGCGCGCCGGGGTGCGGCTACGCTGCTCACGCAGCGCCGCCATTATGGCCCGCTGCGCGTGCAGAAAGCGCTCTATCCGGAAGGCGGTGCGGTATGTCACGCGATTCTGTTGCACCCGCCGGCAGGGATCGCGGGCGGCGATGAATTGGCAATCGGCGTGGCCGTGGAAACGCAGGCGCATGCCTTGCTCACGACACCCGGCGCCGGCAAGTGGTATCGATCGGCCGCGCCTTGGGCGAGTCAAACCGTGAAGCTCGATGTGGCGCCCGGCGCGGTTTTGGAATGGCTGCCGCAAGAAACGATTTTTTTCGCCGGCTGCCGCGCCGCCATGCACCACTGCATCACGCTCGCCGAAGGCGCGCGTTATCTTGGCTGGGATGTGTGGTGCCTGGGGCGCACCGCATCGGGCGAACGCTTCGATCAGGGTGAATTGCGCGTCGCAACGGACATTCATTTGGCCGGGTCGCCACTGTGGATCGAACAGGGCCATTTACGCGGCGGCTCGCCCTTATTGGAGTCGCCCGCCG
>DAIAMA010000454.1 GCA_027438535.1 bacterium | reverse complement strand
GTTCCGGCTCGACCTCGTATCCCGGCGGCGTGGAGACATGCAGGTTGAAATCGAGGATTTTTGCCGCCTGCATCCAGGTATTGCACACGTTGTTGCTGTCTCCGATCCAGGCCACGGTTTTCCCCTTGATCGGGCCCCTGTGCTCGATGTAGGTGAAAATGTCGGCGAGGATCTGGCAGGGATGGTATTCATCGGTCAGCCCGTTGATGACGGGAACCTTGGAGTGAGCGGCGAAGCGCTCGATGATTTCATGCTCGAAGGTGCGGATCATCACGATGTCGACCATCCTCGATATCACCTGCGCGACGTCCTCGATCGGTTCTCCGCGCCCGAGCTGGGTGTCCCTCGAATTCAGGAAAAGCGCGGATCCGCCGAGCTGGTTCATTCCGGCTTCGAAAGAAACCCGGGTGCGGGTCGAGTTCTTCTCGAAAATCATCGCCAGCGTTCTGGAACGCAGCGGCTGGTAAAGGTCGCGCTTCACATGCCTTGCCTTCAGCAGCTTCGATCGCTGGAACAGATATTCAAACTCGGAAAGCTCTAAG
>DAIAMA010000453.1 GCA_027438535.1 bacterium | reverse complement strand
TTCCACTTTCAGCCGCATGAATTCGTCTTCGCGCTCGCGCATGGCCTGCGCGGTGTTGATCCGCTCTTCCTCGACCAGGCGGTGGATGTCGGTGCGCAAATTTTGATCGGTAATGCGGATGAAGCGCCAAGGCTGCATGAAGCCCACGCTGGGGGCGAAATGCGCGGCGTTGAGCAGGCGCTCCAGCAGTTCCGGCGCGATGGGGTCCGGCAAAAAAATGGCGGATATCGCGCCGTTCGGCGATGACCTTGTACACTGCGGCGATATCTTCGTTGCTGAATCGGTTCATGGCAGAAAGAGTTGCGCGGCGGCAACGAAATTCGACGAAAAATAACAGTGGAGATAACTGGCGGTTAAGCGTTCCAGACAGAAAACCGCTTCCCCTGCTGTCGTGTTATACAAGAATCAGAGTCTCACTGCGTTCGCATAACGGCTCGGCGTGGTGCCCCAAGCTCTTTTGAAGTGCCGCGTAAAGTGACTCTGATCGGAAAATCCGATGTCAGTCGAAACGTTCACGGGCGGCACACCGGCTTTTAAAAGTTCGC
>DAIAMA010000452.1 GCA_027438535.1 bacterium | reverse complement strand
TCAGGGAGGCTGCCCGCTGGATCTGCCGCTGGTCGGCGCATGTTCCGGACGGCTTCCAAATCAGCGTAAACGAGTCTCCCGTGCAGTTTCAGAACGACAACGGGTACTTAGAAGAATGGCTGTCATATCTGAAAAGTCTCGGGCTTTCGGGAAAACACATCGTCATCGAGATCACCGAAGGTCTGCTCTTGAATGCCGATGCCAGCATCACGAACAAGCTGCTCAAATTCAGGGATGCGGGCATAGAGGTCGCGATCGACGATTTCGGCACCGGTTATTCCTCGCTCTCCTACCTCAAGCGTCTGGATATCGACTACCTCAAGATCGACAAGTCCTTCGTGCAGGATATCGCAAGCGATGCAAGCGACATGGCGCTTTCCGAGGCGATCGTGATGATGGCGCACAAACTCGGGCTGAAGGTGATCGCCGAAGGCGTGGAGACCGAGGCGCAGAAAAACAGCCTGCTTGCCGCAGGCTGCGATTATGCGCAGGGTTATCTGTTTTCCAGGCCCGTTCCTCCAGAAGAATTCGAGCACCTGCTAAAG
>DAIAMA010000451.1 GCA_027438535.1 bacterium | reverse complement strand
ATCATGATCAGGCGGTCTATTCCTATGCCTTCGCCTGCTGTCGGAGGAAGGCCGTATTCCAGCGCGCGCACATAGTCGTTGTCCTTGTACATCGCCTCCTCGTCGCCCGCCTCCTTTGCCGCGACCTGCAGATCGAAGCGCGCCTCCTGGTCCTCGGCATCGTTCAATTCGGAGAAGCCGTTGGCAAGTTCGCGCCCGAGCACGAAGAGCTCGAAGCGTTCGGTGATGCCAGGCTCAGCATCGCTGCTCCTTGCCAATGGGGAGACCTCGACGGGATAGTCGACGATGAAGGTGGGCTCGAACAGCAGCGCTTCGGACAGCTCCTCGAAAAGGGAAAGCTGCAGTCCGCCTATGCCGTCCTTCGGATTGTATTTGGCCTTCAAGTCCTGCAGTTCCGAGATCAGGAATTCACGGTCGTGGAGCTGCTCGGTCGAAAACTGCGGATGGTATTTCTGTATCGCCTCCACCATGGTCAGCCTGTGGAAAGGCTTACCAAGGTCCAGCTCCTTTCCCTGGTATGAGATCACCGTCGTGCCGAGCACCTT
>DAIAMA010000450.1 GCA_027438535.1 bacterium | reverse complement strand
TTCGCTGGGCCCGGATCATACCGGGCGTGCGATTAGACGGGTATTCCGCAGAGGCTTTTTAGGCAAGGTGTCGCGCACTTCGGTACTGGAACACTACGGCATCAGGACGCTGCTTGTTGATCGGTCCGCAGATCAGTTCGGAATTTTCCGGATCGAATTCCTCGTCATGACACATGCCATATACTTCGGATGTCGAGGGAAAGACCAGATGCTTGCCGTATTTCACCGCCGCGCGCACGATGGGAAGGTTGGCCTCGAAATCCAGCTCGAACACGCGCAAAGGTTGCTTCACATAAGTGGAGGGCGTTGCAATCGCAACCAGCGGCAGGATTACATCGCATTTCTTGACATGATATTCGACCCATTCGCGGTTGATCGTGATATCCCCCTCGAAGAAATGGAAGCGCGCATGGCCGATCAGGTCGCTGATGCGATCCGCGCTCATGTCCATGCCGTACACTTCCCAGTCTGTGGTATTCAGAATGCGTTTGGAAAGATGGTGGCCGATAAAACCGTTCACGCCCAGTATCAATACTTTTTTCATG
>DAIAMA010000044.1 GCA_027438535.1 bacterium | reverse complement strand
GGATTCAGATGAATTGTTTATTAAGCTATACAATACAGTCCGTTATTTTCGTTCCAGGCGAGCGCGTGGTGGCACCGAAGAATGTGGGCTAAGCTAAATTAGGTACAAAACTTGTAGCTAAGGGGACGCGTATATGAAAGGTTATGGACAATTTTGCCCGATCGCCAAAGCATCGGAAGTATTAGGAGAGCGCTGGACCCTTTTATTAATCCGCGAGCTGGCTGCGGGGAGCGAATCGTTTAACGATCTGCGCAAGGGTGTGCCTTTAATGTCGCCTTCCTTACTCTCTACGCGGCTCAAGTCTCTTGAAAAAGGCAAGGTGATCGAGCGTAAAGCGAAGAACGGGCATGTCAGCTACAAATTGACCGAGGCAGGCGAAGAACTGGTCCCGATTATTTTTCAATTAGGCACCTGGGGCCACCGCTGGGTACGTAGCGACCTCTCGGCGGCGGATCTAGATCCCTCGTTGCTCATTTGGGACATGCATCGATCACTGAAGGCGGATTACTTCACCGGGGAGCGCACGGTATTAAAAATCGAATTTGCCGACCAAGCTGCAAAATATCGTCACTGGTGGTTAGTCATCCAAGAGGGAGGAGTGGATGTCTGCCTGAAAGACCCAGGGTATGAAGTTGACCTGACGATTTGCAGCGATTTGGAAACACTGACCGCTGTCTGGATCGGCGACAATACGATTATGAAAGCGATTCGAGAAAATAAAGTTGTGGTGACTGGGTCATCCCATCTCAGGAAAAATATTGCGGTCTGGTTTGGGTCCAGCTATTTTTCCGATGTCAAATCGGCACATTCGTAATCCATAACGGCCCTCCGGTAACGGCCTAAAAGCAAGACTTCGATTTACCTAAGCCGCCGGGTAGTGGAAAATCGCCTCTTTTCCGCTGCACGCCTTCGGCTTGAACTCTACCTTCATGAATAGTGACAAACACCAAGCGCGCCTCGCCCGTATCCCGGCCATTATTTATCCGGAAGAACTGCCCATCGCCGCCAAACGCGAGGAGATTGCGCGCGCCATTGCCGCGCATCAAGTGATAGTCGTGGCGGGCGAAACCGGTTCCGGCAAGACCACGCAATTGCCAAAGATTTGCCTCGATCTCAAGCGCGGCACGCATGGCTTCATCGGCTGCACCCAGCCACGCCGCATCGCGGCGCGCACGGTGGCGGGGCGCATTGCCCATGAACTGCAGTCGCAGCCGGGCGATCTGGTGGGCTATAAGGTACGCTTCACCGACAAGGGCAGCGCGGATAATCTGATCAAGGTAATGACGGATGGCATTCTGCTCGCGGAAACCCAGACCGACCGGCTGCTCAAGCGCTACGACACGCTGATCATCGATGAAGCACACGAGCGCAGCTTGAACATCGACTTTTTGCTTGGCTATCTGAAGCAGCTTTTGCCCAAGCGACCCGATCTCAAGCTCATCATCACATCGGCCACCATCAACACGGAAATGTTCTCCAAACATTTTAGCGATGCGCCGGTTATCGAAGTTTCGGGCCGCTTGTACCCGGTGGAAATGCGTTATCGCCCGGTGCGCTCGGAAGACGAGGACGATCAAGAGCGCGATATGGAACAAGCCATCGTCGATGCGGTGGACGAAGTTTCGCGCCTCTCGCGCGAAGGCGATGTGCTGATTTTTCTGCCCGGTGAGCGCGAGATTCGCGATACCGCCGAGCTACTCAGAAAACATCATCCGCCGGGCGTGGAGATTCTGCCCTTGTTCGCGCGGCAATCGGCGCAGGAACAAGAGCGCGTGTTCCATCCCGGCAACGCGCGCCGCATTATCCTTGCCACCAATGTAGCGGAAACATCGCTCACCGTGCCCGGCATCCGCTATGTGATCGACCCCGGTAGCGCGCGCATCAAGCGCTACAGTTACCGCAACAAAGTCGATCAACTGCTGATCGAGCCCATCGCACAAGCTTCGGCCAACCAGCGTGCCGGGCGCTGCGGGCGCGTCTCCTCCGGCGTGTGCGTGCGGCTCTATAGCGAGCAAGATTTTCAGGGCCGCCCGCGCTTCACCGACCCGGAAATTCTGCGCACCTCGCTCGCCGGCACGATTCTGCGCATGGCCGCGCTGGATCTGGGCGATGTCGCGGCTTTCCCCTTCATCGAGCCGCCGTCGGCGCGCATGATCGCCGACGGCTACGGCCTGCTGCAAGAATTAAACGCGGTGGATGAGGCGCGCCGCCTCACGCCGGTGGGCGCGCAACTGGCGCGGCTCACGCTCGACCCCAAGCTCGCGCGCATGCTGCTGGCGGCACAAGAGCAGCATTGCGTCACCGAGATATTGATCATCGCCTCCGCACTTTCGGTGCAAGACCCGCGCATACGGCCTATGGGTTCGGAGAACGCAGCGGATGAAAAGCATAAATATTTCGTGGGCGAGCATTCGGATTTCATGGGGCTGCTGAAAGTCTGGGCGTTCTATGAAGAATCGCTGAAGCACAAAAAATCGCAGCGCAAATTATTGGAAGAGTGTCACGCGCATTTCCTTTCCTATCTGCGGTTGCGCGAGTGGCACGACTTGCACGGCCAACTCGCCGCACAAGCGGCCGAACTGGGCCTGCGCCTCAATCCCTCACCCGCCACTTATGAGCAAATTCACCGCGCGCTGCTCGCCGGGCTGATCGGTAATATCGGTGTCAAAGCCGACGAGGGGCACTATCAGGGCGCGCGCGAAATCAAATTCCACATTCATCCCGGCTCGAGCCTATTCAAGAAAGGCGCGAAATGGATCATGGCGGCGGAACTCACCGAAACCGGCAAACTTTACGCGCGCAGCGTGGCCAAAATCGAGCCGGAGTGGGTAGAACAAGTCGGCGCGCATCTGATCAAGCGCCACTACTTCGACCCGCATTGGGAAAAGAGCGCGGCGCAAGTCGTGGCATTCGAGCGCATCACGCTCTATAGCTTGACGCTCACGCCGCGCCGGCGCGTGCACTTCGGCAGCATCGATCCAAAGCAGTCGCGCGAAATTTTTATACGCGCCGCTCTCGTGGCGGGCGAATACGAGACTAAAGCAAAGTTCTTCCTGCACAACCAAGCGCTGGTCGAAGAGATTCGCGAGCTGGAGCACAAATCGCGCCGCCCCGATGTGCTGGTGGATGAAGAAAAAATGTTCGCGTTTTTCGCTGCGCGCATCCCGGCCGATATCGTCAATGGCCACGGCTTCGAGAAATGGCGGCGCGAAGCGGAACGCGAAAATCCCAAGCTGCTGTTCATGCAGCGCGACGATTTGATGCGCCACGGCGCGGAAGACGTGACGGAAATCTTATTCCCCGACACTCTGCAAGTGGAGGATAGCGCTTGCGCGCTCAGCTACCGCTTCGAGCCGGGGCATGCGCTGGATGGCGTCACCCTCACCCTGCCGCTGCATCTGCTGAATCGGGTAAACGAAACGCGCTGCGACTGGCTGGTGCCGGGCATGATCCGCGACAAGATCACGGCGTTGATTAAATGTCTGCCGAAGCCGATGCGCAATCGCTTGTTGCCGCATTCGGAATTTGTCACGGTGTTTCTCGGCGAATATCGCGCCTCTTCTCCCCTAGAGAGAGGTGAGACGCAGCCGCATCTCACCGCCACTCTAGCCGCTTTCATCAAGAAACAATACAACTTAGCTATCGGCCCCGACGACTGGCGCATCAATGAATTACCCCCACATTTGCGCATGCGATTTCGCGTCATCGACGAAGCCGGTAACGAACTCGCCGCCAGCCGCGATCTGAGCGAGCTGCGGCAAAAGCTGGGGCAAACGGCGCAAATGACTTTCGCCCAATCCGCCGACACCACCCACGAACGCGAGGGGCTCACCCAATGGGATTTCGGCGACTTGCCGGAAAAAATCAGCTTTAACCGCAAGGGCGCGCAACTCACCGCTTACCCAGCGCTGGTCGATAACGGCGACAGCGTTTCGATTCGCCTGTTCGATACCGCGGACGCGGCGGCGCTATCGCTGCGCGCCGGCGTGAGGCGCCTGCTTTGGCTCGCGCTGAAAGAGCAAATCAAGCAACTCGAAAAAAATATTCCCGGCTTCAATCAAATCGCCATGCAAGCGCGCGCCGTGATGAATACAGAGGAGTTACGCGACGATTTCCTCACCTGCATCGCCGATCGCGCCTTTATCGGTGATGACGAACTGCCGCGCAGTGAAAAGGCATTCGATAAACAGCGCGACCGTGCCAAAACGCGCTTACCCGCCGTAGCACAAGCCGCCGCACGCCTGGCCGCCGAAGTTTTTACCGAATTACATGCGCTGCAAGCGCGCTTGCCGGGCAAATATCCCGCGCCGCTGGCCGCCGACCTGCGCGAGCAGTTGGCCAACCTCGTGTACAAGCGCTTTCTCAGCGCCACGCCATGGATACACTTGCAACACTTTCCGCGCTATCTGAAAGCAATGCAACGGCGGCTGGATAAGTATCGCGAAAATGCCGAGCGCGATACGAAGCACACGGTGAGTATCCGGGAATGGTGGCAGCGCTATCAAGCGCGCTTGGAAAAACACCGCAAGGCCGGCATCAGCGATGCAAAACTCACCGAGTTTCGCTGGATGCTGGAAGAATTGCGTGTCTCGCTGTTCGCGCAGGAATTGAAAACGCCTTATCCGATTTCCTACAAGCGGCTGGAGAAGGCGTGGGCAGAGGTGGCGCAGTAAGGTGGAAAACTAGTGCTTATCTTTCTTGAGGAAAGTCACCACATTCGAGCCCGGTGCGTTGCGTGAGTTGCAGTCTTCTCCGCCGACAGCCATCTCGGCTTCGTGCAGCAGATTGATGACGTCGATGTAGTCCTTGTCCTTCACCATCATCAAGGCGGTGCGGCCGCCTTCGTTGCGCGCTTTCGGGTCGGCGCCAGCGTTCAGCAACACTTGCACCACACCGGCTTCGCCCGCGCCGGCGGCGAGCATCAGCGGACGGATTGCGTAGAAAATCTTGGTTTCGATATCGGCGCCGGCATCGATCAAGGCTTTCACCACTTCCGGGAAACCGCGATCCAGATCGGGGTTGTAGACGCCGTGCATCAAGGCGGTGTATTCGCGCTCGTCGCGCGCGCCGACGTCGGCACCGGCGGCCAGCAGTGCTTTGACCATGTCCAATTGGCCCAGGTTGGCGGCGAGCATCAGCGGCGTCATGCCGCCCTCGCCCGCGGCGTTAATATCGGCCCCTTGCATGGCGCTATTGAGCTGCGGCAGATTGCCGCTTTTGACGGCATCGAATAGGGCTTGAGACATGGCGAACCTCCGGACGAATTCCATTTGGTGAGCAGGGGCATTTCCCCCGTAATTTCATCATTTTAACAAAGCCTGCCGGTTTATGCTGGCGCGTGGGAAAGCGCCGTCTATAGGGGCCATTTCCAATGCTCGATTTCGGGCATATCGCAGCCATGCGTCGTGATGTATTGCCGGTGCTCGACGCGCTTGTCGCGCATCTGTTGCTTGAGATGCGCCGCGCGCGCGCCGAGTGCGGGCACGCGGTCGATCACATCCATCACCAAATGAAAACGGTCGAGGTCATTGCGCACCGCCATATCGAAAGGCGTGGTGGTGCTGCCTTCTTCTTTGTAGCCGCGCACGTGCAAATTATCGTGATTGGTGCGGCGGTAAGTCAGGCGATGGATCAGCCACGGGTAGCCGTGATAGGCGAAGACTATCGGCTTATCGGTGGTGAACAGCGCATCGAAGTCTTGGTCATTCAACCCATCCGGATGCTCTTCTTGGGGCTGGAGCGTCATCAAATCCACGACATTGACGACACGCACCTTAAGTGCCGGCAGATGCTGCCGCAGTATAGACACGGCAGCCAGCGTCTCCAATGTGGGCACATCGCCGGCACAGGCCATCACCACATCCGGCGCGCCACCGGCATCGCTGCTCGCCCATTCCCATATCCCAATGCCGGCCGTGCAATGCGTGATCGCCGCCGCCATATCCAGCCACTGCAATTCCGGGTGCTTGCCGGCAACGATGACATTGATCTTGTTCCGGCTGCGCAAGCAATGGTCGGCCACCGACAACAAGGTGTTGGCGTCTGGCGGCAGGTAGACGCGAATAATGTCCGCCTTCTTATTCACCACATGGTCGATAAATCCCGGATCTTGGTGCGAGAAGCCATTGTGATCTTGGCGCCAAACGTGCGACGTGAGCAGGTAGTTGAGCGAGGCGATCGGCCGGCGCCACGGAATTTCCTTGCTCACCTTGATCCACTTGGCATGCTGGTTGAACATCGAATCCACGATATGGATAAACGCTTCGTAGCACGAAAATAAGCCGTGCCGCCCGGTGAGCAGATAGCCTTCCAGCCAGCCTTGGCAAGTATGTTCGGATAAAATCTCCATTACCCGTCCGTCGGGCGCGAGGTGATCGTCTTCGGCTAAACGCTCGGCCATCCAAGCGCGATTAGTCACTTCGAACAGCGCGCTCCAGCGGTTCGACGCCGTTTCGTCCGGGCTGAAGATACGGAAGTTGCGCGCCTCGGCGTTGAGTTGCAGCACGTCGCGCATGAACTGGCCCTGCACGCGCGTCGATTCGTCTTCCACGGCACCGGGTTTCGGCACCTCGACCGCATAATCGCGGAAATCCGGCATGCGCAGATCGCGCAGCAGCATGCCGCCATTGGCATGCGGGTTCGCGCCCATGCGCCGCTCGCCTCTTGGCGCCAGCGCGCGCAATTCGGCACGCGGCGCACCGTCAGCATCGAACAATTCTTCGGGGTGATAGCTGCGCATCCACTCTTCAAGCAATTGCAGGTGCTCGGGCTTTGCCGCTAACTCGCCGAACGGCACTTGATGCGAGCGCCACGAGCCTTCGGTTTTTTTGCCGTCCACTTCTTTGGGCCCGGTCCAGCCCTTGGGCGTGCGCAAGATAATCATCGGCCAGCGCGGGCGCGTCATCGCGCCCTGGGTGCGCGCAGCGTTTTGAATCGCCCGGATATCGGCCAACGCCGTATCCAGCGTTGCCGCCATCGATTGATGCATGGCCTCCGGCTCCTCGCCTTCGACGAAGTAAGGGTGATAGCCGTAGCCGGTAAACAGGCTTTCGAGTTCAGCGTGCGGGATGCGCGCCAGCACCGCCGGGTTGGCGATCTTGTAGCCGTTGAGATGCAAAATCGGCAACACCGCGCCATCTTGCGCCGGGTTCA
This sequence comes from bacterium, assembly GCA_027438535.1. Taxonomy (GTDB): domain Bacteria; phylum Pseudomonadota; class Gammaproteobacteria; order Burkholderiales; family Thiobacteraceae; genus RBG-16-58-11. Next base: position 860 of record DAIAMA010000044.1, on the reverse strand, counting down.
AAAATTTATTCGAGTGCCAGGCGGCGGCCATCGGCCCGGTCTCGGCCTCGCCGTCGCCCACCACACACGCGACAATTAAATCCGGATTGTCGAAAGCCGCGCCATAGGCATGCGACAGCGCATAGCCCAGCTCGCCGCCCTCGTGGATCGAACCCGGCGTTTCCGGCGCGACATGCGAGGGAATACCACCCGGAAAAGAAAATTGCTTGAATAAGCGCTGCATGCCCACGGCGCTCTGCGGCAGATTGGGATAGACCTCGCTGTAACTGCCTTCGAGCCAAGTGTTCGCCACGATGCCGGGGCCGCCGTGGCCGGGGCCGATCACATACATCATATTCAAGTCATGCGCCTTGATGATGCGGTTCAAGTGCACGTAAATAAAATTCAGCCCCGGCGTCGTGCCCCAATGCCCCAGCAAGCGCGGCTTGACGTGATCGAGCGTGAGCGGCTCCCTGAGCAAGGGATTGTCGAGCAGATAAATTTGGCCCACCGAAAGATAGTTTGCCGCGCGCCAGTAGCGATCCATCCAATGCAAGGTATCGGCGGAAAGCGGGGGGTTGGTTGTTGGATTCATGCTTTTCCTTTCATCAGTGTGAGCGCTGCTTGAGCCAGAATCGCAGCCTCATTTACCGGCAGCACCCACACCGCAACCGGGCTGCCGGCGTGAGCAATGCGCGCTTCCACGCCCAGCGCGGCGTGATTACGCGTAGCGTCAATCTCAACACCCGCCCACGCCAAGCCATGGAGTATGCGCGCGCGAATCTCCGGCGCGTGCTCGCCGACCCCGCCGCCGAACAAGATCGCATCCGCCCCGCCCAGCACCGCGAGATAAGCGCCGATATATTTACGCGCGCGATAAC
>DAIAMA010000449.1 GCA_027438535.1 bacterium | reverse complement strand
GGAAAAACCGTTCGATCAGGTCCTGGACTATAGCCGCCCGCCGTTCGCACGCTGGTTTGTGGGCGGAAAAACCAATCTGTGCTACAACGCCGTGGACCGCCATCTCGCAACGCGAGGCGAACAAAACGCCCTGGTCTACATTTCTACCGAAACTGGCGTCGAAAAGCATTACACCTTTCGTGAGCTTCATGCTGAAGTCAACCGCTTTGCTGCTGTTCTGAAACAACTGAAAGTGGGGCAGGGCGATCGCGTCATCATCTACATGCCGATGATTGCCGAAGCCATGTTTGCCATGCTGGCCTGTACTCGCATCGGCGCCATCCACTCCGTCGTGTTCGGCGGATTTGCAGCGCACAGCCTGGCTACCCGTATTGATGATGCGAGACCACTCGTGATGATTACCTCAGATGCTGGCATGCGCGCGGGTAAGAGTGTCCGCTATAAACCGCTGGTGGATGAGGCTTGCCAGCTTGCAAAATTTTCACCGCAACACGTACTGATCGTCAACCGTGGCATTGATCAGGAAATGGCGCGTGTGTCCGGTC
>DAIAMA010000448.1 GCA_027438535.1 bacterium | reverse complement strand
CGGTGCCTGCGGTGGAGATCTGTTCGGATAAATCGGTCGCGGGGATGATCGCGGTTGCGGTCGCGACGTTGTAGTTCGGTATGAAGACCACCTTGAGCATGTCGTGCATCGCGGGATCGTTGTTCACGAATTCCGCGACATCGTTGATCAGCCTGATGATGAGCTTTGCGATCGCATAGCCGGGAGCCGCCTTGCCGCTGAAGATCGCGGTGCGCGGGATCATGCCGTCCAACTGACCTGCCCTTATGCGGTTGTAGCGGGTGATCACATGCAGCAGATTCAGAAGCTGGCGCTTGTATTCGTGGATGCGCTTGATCTGCACGTCGAACATCGAATGCGCATCGATCTCGATCTGCAGATGTTCGAGCACATAGTCTGTCAGCCTTGTCTTGTTTTCCTGCTTGACCGACATGAAGGCCGAGACGAAGGCATCGTCATTCGCAAGCGGCAAAAGCTTTTCGAGTTCGCTAAGATCGGTTTTCCAGCGCGTCCCGATGTGTTCGGAGATCAGCTGGGAAAGAGGAGGATTGGCCTGGTTGAGCCAGC
>DAIAMA010000447.1 GCA_027438535.1 bacterium | reverse complement strand
CGGTGCGAGAACTGCGCTACCGGCACGGTATCCGGCCAATCTACAAACTTGTGGATACGTGCGCCGCGGAGTTCGAGTCGCACACGCCGTATTTCTATTCCAGCTACGACGAAGAGGACGAGGCGCCGCCAACGGCAAAGCGCAAAATCATCATCCTCGGCAGTGGACCGAATCGCATCGGTCAGGGGATCGAGTTCGATTACTGCTGCTGCCACGCGGCCTTTGCGCTCAAGGACGACGGTTATGAGACCATCATGGTCAACTGCAATCCGGAGACCGTCTCCACCGATTACGACACCAGCGATCGTCTTTACTTTGAACCGCTGACCCTTGAGGACGTGCTTGCCATCTATGAGCATGAGTCGGCGGGCGGTGCGGAAGTGGGCATGATCGTGCAGTTCGGCGGACAAACCCCGCTCAATCTTGCGCAGCGCCTGCGCAAGGCTGGTGTTCCCATCATCGGAACCTCACCCGAGTCGATTGACCTCGCCGAAGATCGCAAGCAGTTCGGAAAGCTGCTGGAATATCTGAGCATTCCGCAGCCTGC
>DAIAMA010000446.1 GCA_027438535.1 bacterium | reverse complement strand
GAGGGTTTGGCAGCCACGATGGGAGGTGGCGGGGGCGGTACTTCGCTCGGACTTGGCTGCGCGCCGGCCGGCGGTGCTTCGGCCGGGGGCGGTTCGGGTAGGGATTGGGCCGGTTCGACGGGCGTCGGCTCGGGGCCGGTGATGATCGGCGGGGGCGGGAGCGTTTCCTGCACCGGTTTGGTGATGACTTTGGCCGGCTTGTAATAGCTCAGATAAGTGAGGATACCGACCGCGACCAGAACGAGGCCGACTGCGACGATGAGGCGCCGGATGGCGCGTTGCTTGATCTCATTATTCTCCGGCACCGGTTCGGCCATGCTGTTCCCCCTTGGAGATTAAATTTTCGGCGATAGTAGCATTTTCCCCTAGGCGCCGACAGGCCTTGACGCCATACCGGCAGCGATGAAATCTTCGTTATCCCGTTTATTTCCGAGTGCTAACAAGGTATGATGGTAACTTTATGTTTATTCTGAACTTATGAAAGAGGGAGAGCAGGAAATGGCTGTGGAACGCACCTTGTCCATCATCAAACCGGACGCCGTGGGCAAG
>DAIAMA010000445.1 GCA_027438535.1 bacterium | reverse complement strand
CCCCCCAACCCCCCTTTGCTAAAGGGGGGCACGAGGCAGTATTTCGGCTAGAAAGCCCCCCTTTGACAAAGGGGGGTTGGGGGGATTTAAGCGCCACCTCGTTTGCGGACGCTCAATAATGTACACCCGGCTCATATCGAACTTTGCCTTCCCCCTGCAAGAGCGGCTCAAGCACCATACCACCGTCGCCGTGCGCAAGCGCATGGAAGAAACGCAATGGTGGGACAAGGCGCGGCTTGACCGCCTGCAAATTGAGCGCTTGCGTGTCCTGCTTAAAGAGGCTGCGTTGCATGTCCCGTATTATCGGGAATTATTTGCTCGAATTGGTTTCGATCCGGAGCAAGTAACCAGTCTCGCCGATCTCGCGCGCCTGCCCCTGCTCACCAAAACCGAGATTCGCGCCAACCTGGAACAACTCAAAGCCGGCAACGCCCAGGGCTTGGCGCGGTTTAACACGGGCGGTTCCAGCGGCGAACCGCTAATTTTTTTCATCGGCAACGAGCGTGTCTCGCACGATGTGGCGGCCAAATGGCGTGCCACGCGCTGGTG
>DAIAMA010000444.1 GCA_027438535.1 bacterium | reverse complement strand
CCTACCTTCTGGATGCGAGGCGCTGCATTTCCTATTTGACCATCGAACTGAAAGGAAGCATCCCCCTGGAGATGCGCCCTCTAATTGGAAACCGTATATATGGTTGTGATGACTGCCAGCTCGTATGTCCATGGAACCGCTTTGCCGTGAATACATCCGAGGCGGATTTTGCAGTGCGCAACAAGCTGGACGATGTGGGACTGGTCGAATTGTTTTCATGGACTGAAGATGATTTTCATTCGAGATTGGCCGGAAGTGCGATTTACCGGATCGGCCATGAGCAGTGGCTGCGCAATATCGCCGTGGCGATGGGCAATGCGCCATGGAGTGAGGCTCTGGTTGCTGCGCTGCTGACGCGTTCCAGTCATCCTTCCGCTGTGGTGCGAGAGCATGTCAGCTGGGCGCTTTCCCGGCAGGGCGTTCGACCTTGAACCACAGCGCGTAAAGTGCAGGCAGGCTGAACAGGGTCAGGAACGTTGCAATCAGCAGGCCGCCCATGATGGTCATGGCCATAGGGCCCCAGAATACGCTTTGCGTCAGGGGTATCAT
>DAIAMA010000443.1 GCA_027438535.1 bacterium | reverse complement strand
GTCCGTCCACCTCCTTTGGGCCTGTCCAGCCCTTGGGGGAGCGCAATATGATCATGGGCCAAAGGGGCCGCGATACTATGCCTTCCTGCCTTGCCTGCTGCTGAATTGCCCTGATTTCGGAAATGATGTCGTCCACTGTTGCGGCCATTTTGCGGTGCATTTCCTCGGGGTCGGACCCTTCGACGAAATGAGGCCGGTAACCATAGCCCTTGAACAGGTTGTCCAGTTCGTCATGGGAAATGCGCGACAGGAGAGTGGGGTTGGCGATCTTGTAGCCGTTGAGATGCAGTATCGGCAGAACCGCGCCGTCCATCTTCGGATTGAGGAACTTGTTCGAGTGCCAGGATGCGGCCATCGGACCGGTTTCGGCCTCTCCATCGCCCACCACGCAGCAGGCAATGAGGTCGGGGTTGTCGAAGACGGCGCCATAGGCATGGGAGATCGCATAGCCGAGTTCCCCCCCCTCGTGGATTGATCCCGGGGTTTCCGGCGCAGCATGGCTGGGGATGCCGCCGGGAAAGGAGAATTGCCTGAAAAGCTTCTTCATGCG
>DAIAMA010000442.1 GCA_027438535.1 bacterium | reverse complement strand
AGCAGTGAGGTCTTCCGCGACCGCCGAAGACCTGCCGGACGCGTCCTTTGCAGGACAGCAGGAAACCTATCTCAACATACACGGCATCGACAACGTGCTGCATGCGGTGAGGGAAGTGTTCGCATCGCTGTACAACGACAGGGCGATCTCCTACCGCGTGCATACCGGATATACGAGCCATGTCGCGCTCTCAGCCGGCATACAGCGCATGGTGAGATCAGACCTCGGGTCGTCGGGCGTGATGTTCACGCTCGACACCGAATCCGGTTTTCGCGATGTGGTGTTTATCACGTCGAGCTACGGACTGGGCGAGATGGTCGTGCAGGGCTCGGTGAACCCGGACGAGTTTTATGTGCACAAGCAGAAGCTCGCCGAGGGTTATCCTGCAATAGTCAGGCGCAGCCTGGGCTCCAAGATGCAGCGCATGGTGTTCGATGAGGCGCGCGCAGCCGGAATTTCAACGCGGATCGAGGCGGTGGCGCCTGCGGCACGCAGCCGGTTCTCGCTTTCAGACGCGCAGGTGATGGAGCTTGCGCGCCATGCGATGGCGA
>DAIAMA010000441.1 GCA_027438535.1 bacterium | reverse complement strand
CAGCGCCTTCGGGAGGATCGAAGAAGTTCTCAAGGCGATGGGGGTTGCGGGGGTGGATGGCATATTGCTCGACCTGGGCGTGTCTTCCCCCCAGATCGACGAGGCGGGTCGGGGTTTCAGCTTCAGGTTCGACGGACCTCTGGACATGAGGATGGATACCAGCTGTGGGCAGACTGCGGAAGAGTGGGTAAACGCGGTATCGGAAAAAGAACTGACGGAGGTGATAAAAAATTATGGCGAAGAACGGTTTGCTAAACAGATTGCAAGAGCGATTGTTGCGGCTCGATCGGGGCGGCGCATCGCTACAACGGGGCAGCTTGCCGAGATCGTGGCAAAAGCCGTGCGCACGCGTGAGCCCGACCAGAATCCGGCGACACGCACTTTCCAGGCTATACGGATTTTCATCAACCGGGAGCTTGAGGAACTGTCGCTCGTATTGCCGCAGTGTCTGAAGTTGCTGAATCCCGGGGGGAGACTGGTCGTGATCAGCTTCCATTCCCTGGAGGATCGCATCGTCAAGCAATTCATGAGGCGGGAATCGAGCGTGGATGAT
>DAIAMA010000440.1 GCA_027438535.1 bacterium | reverse complement strand
TCTATCTGCAGGCCATCGACCTGCTTCGGCCCTGTCCAGCCCTTCGGAGACTTCAGCACGATCATCGGCCATCGAGGACGTGTCGTGTCGTTGTGTTTGCGCGCATTGCGCTGAATCTGCCGGATGTCTTCGATGACCTTGTCCAGTGCCTGCGCCATGAGCTGATGCATCGCTTCCGGTTCATCACCTTCCACAAAGTAGGGCGTCCAGCCGCAGCCTTGGAAAAACTGTTCCAGCTCCTCCGGCTTAATGCGCGCGAATATAGTCGGGTTGGCGATCTTGTAGCCGTTGAGATGAAGTATCGGCAGCACTGCACCGTCTGTTGCAGGATCGAGGAATTTGTTGGAATGCCACGAAGTCGCCAATGGCCCCGTCTCGGCCTCACCATCCCCCACAACACAGGCGACGATCAGATCAGGGTTGTCGAGCGCGGCACCGAAGGAGTGGCTTAACGAGTAGCCAAGCTCCCCGCCTTCGTGGATGGAGCCCGGGCACTCCGGTGATGCATGGCTGGGTATGCCGCCGGGAAATGAAAACTGTATAAACAGTTTTTTTC
>DAIAMA010000043.1 GCA_027438535.1 bacterium | reverse complement strand
CTGTTAGCGAAAGCATCCGACCCCAACCTGTTGACACCGCTCACCAGCGCCTTGATCGAGGCAGTCACGATATTGGCATCCATGCCGACTCCATGGCACTCGCGCCCGCTGCCAGGGCGCGTCACCTCCACGAAGGCGCAGGCTTGGGCATCGCCGCCAGCGCCGCTGCTGCCCATGGAGCGCTCTTCATAGCTGCGTATTTGAAGCACGATGCCGAGGCCGTGCAGCGCGTGAACACTCGCATCGATCGGACCATTGCCTTCGCCGCTAAGTAAATGGAACGTGCCGTTCGCCTCTACCGTCAGACGGACTCCCTGAACGCTGCCCTTCTCGAAAAGATGATGTTCGACATAGCGCAGCGGCTCGCGGGAGGCAAGATAGATATGGGAGAACAAGCGCCAGATATCGGCGGCACTCATTTCTCCGCCGTGGCTATCCATATGCCGTTGCACCTCGCCGGAGAATTCAACCTGTAGGCGGCGCGGCAATACCACGCCATACTCGGTTTCCAGCAAATAGGCGATCCCGCCTTTACCGGACTGGCTGTTTACCCGGATTATGGAATCGTAACTACGGCCCACATCGGCTGGATCGATGGGAAGATAAGGAACGTTCCAAGGAGTATCCGGTTTTTGCACGGCAAAACCCTTCTTGATCGCATCCTGGTGCGAGCCGGAAAAAGCCGTGAAGACGAGATCGCCGGCATAAGGATGGCGCGGGTGAATGGGCAATTGGTTGCAGTGCTCCACGGTACGCGCCACGGCGTTGATATCCGAGAAATCGAGCCCCGGCGCAACGCCCTGAGTATAGAGATTGAGCGCGAGCGTGACGATATCGACATTCCCGGTACGTTCCCCATTACCGAACAAGCAACCCTCGACACGATCGGCGCCCGCCATCAACCCCAACTCGGCCGCGGCCACGGCGCTACCCCGGTCGTTGTGCGGGTGCAAACTGAGGATAACGCTGTCGCGGCGAGCAAGGTGGCGATGCATCCACTCGATCTGATCGGCATACACATTCGGCGTCGCCACCTCCACCGTCGCCGGCAAATTGAGGATGACTTTATTGTCCGGCGTCGCCCCCCAAACGGCACTTACCGTGTCGCAGATCTCGCGCGCAAAATCGAGCTCCGTGGCAGTAAAAGTTTCGGGGCTGTATTCGAGCACCCATTCGGTTTCCGGCTGCTCCGCGGCCAATTGCTTGATCAGACGCACGGCAGAAACTGCCATGTCCACGACTTCCGCCTTGCTCATCCCGAACACGATATCGCGAAAGGGCTTCGAGGTTGCGTTATAGACGTGAACAATGGCCCGGCGGGCTCCCCGGAGCGATTCCATCGTGCGCCGGATAAGATGTTCGCGAGCCTGAGTGAGCACCTCGATGGTAACGTCCGGGGGAATATGATCGCCTTCGATGATCTGGCGCACGAAATCGAAATCGGTCTGGGAGGCGGAAGGAAAAGCCACTTCGATTTCCTTGAAGCCGATATCGCAAAGCATACGGAACATGCGCATCTTGCGCTCCGCATTCATCGGCTCGAACAGGGATTGATTGCCGTCGCGCAGATCGGTGCTCATCCAAATGGGCGGCGCGGTAATGGTGCGGCCCGGCCACCGGCGGTCGGCAAGCTCGACCGATGGGAAGGGGGCATACTTGCTGGAGGGATCTTTCAACATGCTTGGCTCCTAGGACTGATCATGGCTGTTCTCGATAAGCAAAATGGTACGCAAAACAGCCCGGCAGGCGATTGCGTTTTTATGTTAAAAACAGACAATTATTGGCATAATATTGCTATATAATGTTATTTATATAGTTTTTATGTTTAAATAAATAAATAATGGGCAATCTTATTAATATCGATCGCTTTGACCGGCAAATTCNGCAAGCGCTGCAGCAGGATGGGCGCATCAGCAATCAAGAACTGGCGGACCATATCGGGCTATCGCCGTCCCCCTGCTTGCGCAGAGTGCGCGCCCTGGAAGAATCCGGCTTTATCACCGGTTACCGCGCGCTCGTGGACGCCAAGGCGCTCGGCCTGTCGCTGATGGCCTTGATTCACATTTCCATGGACCAGCATACGCCGGAGCGCTTCAAGCACTTCGAAGCGGCGATCGTTAAAATTCCGGAAGTGATGGAATGCCTGCTGATTACCGGCCAGACCGCCGATTACCAACTCAAGGTGGTGGTGCAGGACATGGATGCGTACCAGGCGCTATTACTGAATCGCATTACCCGGATACCCGGCGTGACTGGCGTGCATTCGAGTTTCGTTTTACGCCGGGTCGTGGATAAAACAGCGCTGCCGGTTGGTGACAAATAACGCGGATCGGCTTGCTTCAGCGCCGAGCCCGCTCATATTGCTTCGGCCAGCCTATCTCCGCATGCAGTGCGCTTGCCGCGTGCATCGGCCAATAGGGGTCGCGCAAAAATTCGCGCGCCATGAAAATCGCATCCGCTTTTTGGCTCTGCAAAATCTCTTCTGCTTGATGCGGCTCCGTGATTATTCCCACGGCCGCCGTCGCGATGCCTGCCTCGCGACGGATTTTGTCCGCGAACGGGACTTGATAAGCAGGTCCGGCCGTTATTTTTGCGTCGGCGACCAGTCCACCGCTCGAACAATCGATTAGATCAACGCCGATTGCGGAAAGCTCCCGCGCGAGAAGCACGGATTGCTCGACATCCCATCCGCCTGCTTTCCAATCGGAAGCCGAAATTCTCACAAACAGCGGCAGCTCTTCCGGCCATAACTCGCGGACGGCGCGCGCCACCTGCAGGGGAAGCCGAATGCGATTTTCGAAAGACCCGCCGTACTCATCCTGCCGGCGATTGGAAAGCGGCGAGAGAAACTCGTGCAACAGATAGCCGTGCGCCATGTGAATTTCTATCACTTGGAAACCCGCGGCAAGACTCCTCTGCGCCGCCTCTTCGAACTGCCGGATAACCGTGCGCGTATCATCAAGCGACATCTCATGCGGCAATGGGTCGCCGTCGGTAAAGGGGATTGCGCTCGGCGCCCACGGTATCCAGCCACCTTCCCGCGTTGACAAGGTAGCGCCTCCTTTCCAGGGAACAGCGGTAGAAGCCTTGCGTCCGGCATGCGCCAATTGGATGGCGGCAACCGCGCCTTGTGCGCGAATAAAGCCGGTGATGCGTTGAAACGCTGTTGCCTGCGCATCCGTCCAGATACCGCTGTCGTCCGGGCTAATCCGCCCTTCCGGCGACACTGCGCTCGCCTCTACCATGACCAATCCGGCGCCCCCGACGGCTCGGCTGCCAAGATGCACGAAATGCCAATCGGTGGGCATGCCCTCCTGGCTGCTGTACTGGCACATGGGCGAAACCCAAATGCGGTTTTTTATTTCTAGGCCGCGAATGACATAAGGCGTAAATAGCTTAGACATTTAAAATCACCCTGTTGATTTAAAGCATGCTGGAACTGCGGCTCACCGCATAGGGTGGCGCGCGCGAAGTACATTTTAACGCGATGCGTACAGCGCGCTCTACTCCGCTACTTATTCGGCCCATATAATAAGTTGGGTAGCCACAACGAAATCTGCGGCACATAGGTCACCAGCAACAATACCGCCGTCACCACTACAATCCACGGCGCGGCGGCCTTGGTCACATCGGTCAGCCCCATCTTCGCCAGGCCGCTCGCCACGTACAAATTCAATCCCACCGGCGGCGTAATCATGCCGAGCTCCATGTTGATGGTCATGATGATGCCGAGGTGAATCGGGTCGATGCCCAAGCTTTTCGCCACCGGCAGAAACAGCGGCGCGAGAATCAGGATGATCGCCGATGGCTCCATGAAATCGCCTGCGAAAAACAACAAGACATTCACGAATAGCAAAAACATCCATGGCGTGAATCCTTGCGCGATGATCCATTGCGCGAGCTCTTGCGGAATGTTTTCGGTAGTGAGTAAAAATGAAAACAAAATCGCATTGGTGATGATGTAGAGCAGCATCGCGCTCATATTGGCCGCCTGCAACAACACCCGGGGTACTTTTTTCAGCGGCAATTCTTTGTATATGAATACCGCGACGACAAAAGCGTACACCGCGCTCACCGCCGCCGCCTCGGTCGGCGTAAACAATCCGCCGTAAATGCCGCCGATGACCAGCACCACCAGGAATAAGCCCCAAGCCGATTCGCGAAACGCGGCCCATACTTCGCGCAGGCTCGCGCGCGGCAGCGTCGGAAATTTTTTGCGGCGCGCGACGAGGTAGGTCACGGCAAGCAACGCCAGCGCCATGAGGATGCCGGGTACGATGCCGGCGATAAACAGTTTACCGATACTCTCGGAGGTGGATACGCCGTAGATCACCATCACGATAGAAGGCGGAATCAATATGCCCAAACCGCCGGCAGTGGAGATCACGCCCACCGAAAATTTTTTGGTATAGCCTTGCTGCACCATCGCCGGCAGCATGATGGAGCCGATCGCCACCACGGTAGCCGGACTGGAACCGGAAATCGCCGCGAAAAATGCGCACGAGAGCACCGCCGCCATGGCGAGACCGCCGCGCATCGATCCCACCAGCGTGGTGGCAAAATGAATGATGCGCCGCGCCACGCCGCCCGTGCTCAGGAAAGTACCGGACAACACGAAAAACGGGATGGCCATGATGGCGAAGTTATCCAGTCCGGTAAACAACTTTTGCGAAATGATGGAGATGGTTTCGAGCGAGAGCGAAGAAACCAAAGCGAGAAACACCAAGACGGTCATGCCCAGCGCGATGGAAATCGGCGTGCCGGTCAGCAGCAGCACGAACAGCACGCCGAAAATAATGAAGCCGCTCATGGCGCGGCCGCCTCTTCCTGGTAATGATGGGCGGGTAATTCTCCGCTACGGCAATACCGCGTGAGCACTTGCAGGAAACGGTAGCACATAAGCGAGGAACCGAGCGGCACGGCGAGATAAATTATCCACATCGGCATGCCCAGGTCGGGCGAGACGGCGCCGGCGGCCTTGACGAACAGGACGAATTTCACGCCCAGCGCCGCGACCACAAAAGTGAAGAACGCGCCCAATGACAGGCCCAATATCACGCAGAAGCGTTGCTTGCCGGGTGCGAGCTTGCGCACCAGCACGTCTACCCCGACATGGATGCCGGTGCGTACGCCATACGCCGCGCCGAATTTCGCCATCCAAATGAAGAGATAGATGCAAAGTTCCTGCGCCCAATTGAAATTCACATCCTTCAAGTAAGGCCACAACCAGGAAACGCCCAGCGCATAGCGGTACAACACCGCGAGAAAAATGACGATCGTGGCCGTCGCCATGAGCCAGGCGACCAGCCACTCCTCGAGATGGTCGAGCGCGCGATTAAACATGCGCTTATTTTTTCCCGGCCTTTTCCTTTTCCACTTGCGCCGCGACGTTATAGATCGCGTAGATCAGATCTTTGCCGATGGCTTCCTCGAACTCTTTGTGCACCGGCAACAACACTTTTTGCCAAGCCAGCCGGTCTTTGAGCGGCAGCACGTAGATTTCGGTGGTGCCGGCCGCGCGCACCTTGGCCAAGGCCTGATCGTTTTCCTTCTGCGCGATATCGCGTTCGTAGACGGTTGTCTCGCGCATGGCTTGTTCCAACTCGGTGCGGATATCCTGCGGCAGGCCGTCCCAGAATCGCTTGTTGGCGATCACCGCATAGCCCAGATAGCCATGATCGGAAATCGTCATATACTTCTGCACTTCATTCATTTTTTGCGTATAAAAATTGGAGACCGGATTCTCGGTGCCGTCCACGACGCCTTGCTGCAGCGCCGTATACACTTCCGAGAATGCCATCACTTGCGGGCTCGCCCCCAAGGCGCGCATTTGCGCTTCCAGCACCTTGGATGACTGAATGCGCATCTTCAGGCCTCTAAAGTCTTCCACCTTGCGCAGCGGCTTGTTGGCACTCATTTGCTTGAAGCCGTTATCCCAATAGGCCAGCCCGACGATATCTTTCGCGCCGAGCTTGGCGAAGAGCTTCTTGCCGATATCGCCATCCATCACGCGATACAGCACTTCTTTGTTCGGGAAAATATAAGGCAGATCGAATACTTCGAAATCGCGCACGCCGAGCGGCCCGAATTTGGACAAGGAAGGCGCGAGCATTTGCACCGCGCCCAGTTGCAGCGCTTCCATCTCTTCGCGGTCCTTGTACAACTGGCTATTGGGATAGACCTCGACTCTCACTCGGCCTTGGGTATAGCGCTCGGCCAGCTCTTTAAACTTCTGCGCCGCCTTGCCTTTGGGCGTATCCGGCGCGACCACGTGGCTAAACTTGATCACGATGGGGTCAGCGGCGAATACCCCGTTGGAAACCACTAGCGCCGCGATAGCGAAAAATATGGCGATCCGATTCATGGCTTCTCCCTCCTGAATTCGTTTATAGGATGATCACATTCAGCTTAGGCGCATATCCAGTCAATTTTCAAGGCGGATTCGGCTGGCGTGGCATGAAAATCCCAATCGACGCCAATACCGGGCACCGCCACCAACCGTTCCCCGCTGTACAGCAAAGGCAAGCGCTCCCGCTGCCAGGGCGGTATCGCCGCTTCTTGCAGCAAGTGCTTCAGTGTTTTGCGTGGCCGCCTATCTCCGAGTTTGAGCTTCTCGCCCCCTTGGCGCAAGCGTAGCGTTACTTCCGCCTGGGTCAATTTTTCCAGGCTGATTCCCACGCCTTGTACCGGCGTAAAACGCAGCTTCCCGCCCAAAGCCGCTAAGGTAATTTCGCTCTGCCCATGCCAAGCCAGCCGCCAATCGCCCGCGGGCATGGGCGTATCCAGTTCCACCCACGCCTGACCGCGATAACGCCGCAGCGTGAAGGCTCCCACTCCCAATGCCACTCGGCTATCGGCACGCGCGGCGAGCAATTGGCGCAGCCATTCCTGCAAACGATCCGCATCCAACAACGGCATGCCCTGTGTTTCCAGATAGGCGCGCAACAGATTCTTGGCGCGGGCACTGGTGAATTTTTCCAGTGCCGCGAGTTGCAATTTTTCCCCATGCACGGCATCCGCCAAATCGATTTTTGCGAGTGCATCGAGCAAGGTATCGGCCTCGGCAAAATGCCCTGCGGCGCGCGCCAAGGTTTGCCGGTAGGCGGGGAAGCGGCGCTCGATCGCCGGCAGCACTTCGTGGCGCAAATAATTGCGGGTGAATGCCGTATTGTCGTTGCTCTCGTCATCGACCCAAACCAGACGATGCTTCTTGGCATAAGCCACCAAAGCGGCGCGCGGCACGTCGATCAATGGCCGTACCACCCGGCCCCTGGCAAGGGGCATCCCCGCCGCCCCGCTCACGCCGGTGCCGCGCAGTAAATTCAGCAGCAGCGTTTCGGCTTGATCGTCCAAATGATGCGCGAGAAGCAGCACATCGGTGTCGAGTTCGGCGAAGACCTGATAACGCAGCGCCCGTGCCGCAGCCTCTAAGCCCAGCGGGGAACGGCGCGGCACTTGAACATTTTTTATGGTGAGAGGAACGCCGCGCTTGGCGCACAGCGCAAGACAAAACGCCGCCCAATCCTGGGCATGCGGACTTAAGTGATGATTGACGTGAACCGCTGCAAGCGAAAAATCCAAGGCGCCCTGGGCGCGTAACAGCAGATCGAATAAGACGACAGAATCGACGCCGCCGCTTAAGGCCAACGTGACGTGGCCGCCGGGAGCGATTAAGGCGGGGAGCCGCGCTTGAAAATAATCCGCAAGCTCACTTGGCGCGAGCTTCTTTGAACTTGCCATAGCCCATCAGCCGGTCGAAGCGCGCTTTGACTAATTCATCCAGAGAACAGTCTTGCAGGGGGCGTAGGCTGTCGGTCAGCGCTTTTTTCATGGAGAGCATCATCGCTTCGGGATCGCGATGCGCGCCGCCCAGCGGTTCGGCGATGACCTTGTCCACCAAGCCCATGGATTTCAGGCGCGTCGCGGTAATCCCCAGCGTCTCCGCGGCCTCCGGCGCTTTATCGGCTTTCTTCCACAGAATCGAGGCGCAACCTTCTGGCGAAATCACCGAATACGTCGAGTATTGCAGGATCAAGGTAGTATCGCCCACCCCCACGGCGAGCGCACCGCCGGAGCCGCCCTCACCGATCACGGTGC
>DAIAMA010000439.1 GCA_027438535.1 bacterium | reverse complement strand
TATTTCCAAAGCGGCTGCTGGACGCGCTCTTGACGCAGTAGTGGATGCCGTGAAAGGCGCCTTGAAGAAAGGCGACATGGTGACCCTGGTTGGGTTCGGGACGTTTTATGTCGGTGCGCGCCCTGCACGCACCGGTCGCAATCCCCGTACCGGAGCGGAAATCAAGATCAAGGCTGCCAAAGTGCCCAAGTTCCGTGCTGGAAAAGGCTTGAAGGATGCTGTAAACTGATGCGGCTTTGCGAAGCCTGACTTCGCAAAATCGCGGCAGGGTGCTTAGCTCAGCTGGTAGAGCGTCGCCCTTACAAGGCGAATGTCGGGGGTTCGATCCCCTCAGCACCCACCAACAAGGAATTTCCGCAAGATGAATGGCCTGCAGATGCAGGCCGTTTTATTTGTTCAGCTTTCCCGGTGAAACTTTCGATTGTTTTGGAACAAACTTTGGAGGCTGACTTGCGGGAGACCCTATTCTCTTGTAGAATCTCGCTTCTGTTGTAGCTAGACCCTGTTTCAAAGGTTTTGGAGTGGTAGTTCAGTCGGTTAGAATACCGGAATGTCA
>DAIAMA010000438.1 GCA_027438535.1 bacterium | reverse complement strand
CGGAATGGTCTTGCTGCAGCAGCCCGAACATTTCATCGGCGGGCAGGGGTCGGCTGAAGAAATAGCCCTGCATGGCATCGCAGCCCTGTGCTCGCAGAAAATCGAATTGCTCCTGGGTTTCGACGCCTTCGGCCACGACCCTGAGATGCAGGCTACGGGCCATGGCGATGATGGCGGAGACGATGGCTGCGTCGTTCTGGTCTGTCGTGATGTCTCCCACGAAAGTCTTGTCGATCTTGATGACGTCGATGGGTAGGCGCTTGATATAGCTCAGGGAGGAATAGCCCGTGCCGAAATCGTCGATGGAAATGCGTATCCCCTTAGAACTGAGCACATTCAAGGTGTCGACCGCCGTTGAGATGTTCTGTATCAGAATGCTTTCGGTGATTTCAAACTCCAGGCAGGATGGATCGATCCGGGTTTCCTCGAGCACACGATCGACAGTTTCAACCAGACAATTGGTGATATTTCCAGAACCTTGTCTGCCCAAACAGTCCATTCGGTCAGCTCAGCCAAAGTGCTCTTGTGAGTACCGCCCGCGATTTCGTCCTCATTTAT
>DAIAMA010000437.1 GCA_027438535.1 bacterium | reverse complement strand
CATTCCCAACTGGCTACCAGGATAACCGCCAGTACGGCGCCTTGCCAGATGGTCAGCGGCGCCCTGAAGAGCAGGAGCCCCAGCGCCACCAGCAGGACGAATGCGGTCAGGAGTCTGGCGCGCAACATTGTTCGCTGGTCCGCCCAAAACGGCGTTCGCGCTGCTGATAGGAGCGGATCGCCTCGTTCAGGCTTGCCGCATCAAAGTCGGGCCAGAGGGTTTCGGTGAAATACAGTTCGGTATAGGCAAGTTGCCACAGCAGGAAGTTGCTGATGCGCTGTTCCCCGCCGGTGCGAATGAAAAGATCGGGTTCGGGGGCCTCTCCCATGGACAGGAAGGGCATCAGGTCCGCTTCGGTCACATCGCCGGCAGCCTTTTCGGGATGCGCGCGCAGCAAGGCATTCATGGCCTGCAGGATGTCCCAGCGCCCGCCGTAATTAACGGCCACGGTGAGCGTAAGGCGCGTGTTGTTCCGGGTCAGCGCATGGGCCTCGGCAATCAGGGTTTCCAGACGCGGCCCCAGGCGCGTCAGATCGCCAATGATGCGTACCCGGATATT
>DAIAMA010000436.1 GCA_027438535.1 bacterium | reverse complement strand
ATCAAACTAAAAAGGACGCATGCTGTCAATCGGCGAGCCGATAACAAAGTGTAAGCGGTGGGCGGACGATGCGTAGTTACACGGGCTTTCGAGGGAAAATTAAATCTTGGCAATGCTGGCGCGGTAGGGGTTTTGCGCGTTGCGAACAAGTGCCGTCATGCGATCTTGAGCACGATCTTTCCGGTGGTATGCCCTTCCTCGATCATGGCATGGGCTTTTGCCGCTTCCGCTAGAGGCAGCACATGCGAGACTTTGATTTTTAATTTGTCCGCCTCGATCAGTCGCGCGCCTTCTTCCAGAATACGGCGTTGATGATCTCTTGGCTTATTACGTCAGTGAGTCGAGCCGCAAGAGTTTGAAGAAGAGAACAAAGTCTCGCTCGGCAAGGTCGAGGGGTTGAACGACACTATCCGCGTCATCCAGCGTAAGGCATATGGAGTCCGAGACGAACAATACTTGGGGATGGAGATTATCACTTATTTCCTACCGCCCCGGCGCTCCACAATCACGCAAAAATTACCGACACATTTCCACGTTGAGCCAGCTATTTTTTATCTTT
>DAIAMA010000435.1 GCA_027438535.1 bacterium | reverse complement strand
ATGCGTTGAGCGTGTATGCGCGCCGTGCGGAGGCGGCCAGGTCTCTGATCGATGCAGGAGCCACCTTTTGCGCAACGCCGGCTGAAACGGCAAGGCATGCCGATGTGGTCTTCACCATCGTGTCCGATACGCCCGATGTGGAGAGCGTGATTTTCGGCGAGCAGGGTGTGGCCAGTGAGGCAAGGCCCGGCACGGTGATCGTCGACATGAGCACCATTTCGCCCACCGCCACTGGGAAGTTTGCCGAGCGGCTGGCAGCGCTCGGCATCGAGATGCTGGATGCGCCGGTGTCAGGCGGGGAGACGGGCGCGATCAACGGCACGCTTTCCATCATGGCAGGCGGCAAGGCAGAGGTTTTCGAACGCGTGAAGCCGCTTTTCGAATGCATGGGAAAGAATATCGTGCATGTCGGCAAAAACGGCGCGGGCCAGGTGGCCAAGGCCTGCAACCAGATCGTGGTCGCAGTGACCATAGAGGCGGTGGCCGAAGCGCTTACCTTCGCGCGTAAAAACGGCGTTGATCCGGAAAAGGTGCGCGAGGCCCTGATGGGCGGATTTGCC
>DAIAMA010000434.1 GCA_027438535.1 bacterium | reverse complement strand
ATGATGGTTGACGCATTCAGGTTGTCGGCATTGATTTCAATCACGCCAATACTGGCACCGATTTCAAATACGTTGCCAATCCAGGAAAAACGGAACTCCTTCACTGCCTGGCGTATTTTCTCAGCGATTCCAATCGCGCAATCCAGCTCGCAATTGATGAGCAAAATGCCAAATTCGTCACCACCCAACCGGGCAAGCACGTCGGTATGACGGATGCACTCCAGCAATACCTGCGCCAGTTGGCGCAACAATTCATCGCCAGCGGTGTGACCGCAGGTATCGTTGACCACCTTGAACTGATCCAGATCGATGTAAAGCAACGCATGCGTATCCGACATATGGATATCATCCAGCAATTCGGTAAGCCGTCGTTCGAAGGCGCTGCGGTTTGCCAGATTGGTCAGTGAGTCATGACTGACCTGGTATGACAACTGCGTCGATAATCTGCGTGTATGACTGACGTCCGAACACACCATGACTGCGCCCACCACGTCCCCCCTGCCATTACGCATCGGAGCAGCCGACATATCAACTGAAATCAGGCGATCATCGCGCAACAGC
>DAIAMA010000433.1 GCA_027438535.1 bacterium | reverse complement strand
GATTCGCGCCCTGGAACGCGGCACCCCCGATCAGGCGAAGCTGATCCGGAGCGCGATCGAGAACGGCGGAATAGAGGAATTCGAGGCGATCCTCGCCGCGATGAAAGAAACCGACGCCCTCGAATATGCCAGGGGCCGCGCGAAGAGCGAAGCGGAGCTTGCCTGCCGGGCGATATCCGGCATCCCGGATTCCAAGTTCAAGGAATCCCTGATACAATTGGCCGATTTCGCGGCAACGCGGAATTATTGAGCATACGGGGTGTAGCTCAGCCTGGTAGAGTACTGCGTTCGGGACGCAGGAGCCGGAGGTTCGAATCCTCTCACCCCGACCACAAATTCATCAAAAAATCATCCAGTTGCAAGTCACGACAAGTAACTCAAGGTAACTGCCAAACACGGATTCTTCTGCGCCAACTGTGCCAAACCTTCGGCGCAGAATTCATCATATGAAAAGCATTTTCCCTGCTGCGCCAAGCAGAATCAGCGCAAAGGACAGTTTCAGCATGCGCAGTCTCAGTTTCAGGCCCAGCATTGCGCCATGTTTGGTGGTCCATATTCCTCC
>DAIAMA010000432.1 GCA_027438535.1 bacterium | reverse complement strand
CAGGATATTTATGGTTTCAGGGTGGTGGTGAAGGACATTCCGACCTGCTACTACGCACTGGGCGTGCTTCACGGTCTCTACAAGCCGATTCCGGGAAAATTCAAGGATTACATCGCCCTTCCCAAATCGAACGGATATCAGTCGCTGCATACTTCGCTTTTCGGCCCCTATGGCACCCCGATCGAGATCCAGATCAGAACCACGGAGATGCACAAGATCGCCGAAGCCGGCGTCGCATCCCACTGGCTGTACAAGAGTTCGGAAGCCAACCTGAGCGAGATGCAGCGCAAAACCCATCAATGGCTGCAAAGCCTGCTCGAATCCCTCGGGGAGAGCACGGATTCCGTGGAGTTCCTGGAGCATCTCAAGGTCGATCTTTTTCCGGACGAGATTTACGTATTCACGCCCAAGGGCAAGATTCTGGTGCTGCCCAAGGGGGCTACTCCGGTCGATTTTGCCTACAGCGTGCATACCGACATCGGGAGTCGCTGCCTTTCCGTCAGGATCAACGGGGAATTGAAACCCTTGAGGACGCCGCTCAGGAACGGGGATACGGTGGAAA
>DAIAMA010000431.1 GCA_027438535.1 bacterium | reverse complement strand
GGCTGGTGGTGATCGCGCTGGTATGGCTCGGCGGGCTGACCGACCTGCCGCAGTTGCCGTTCTGGCGCAATGCCCTGTCGAGCAAGCCGTTGCAGGAAATGGCGCTATACGCCAAAGACTATTTGCCGGAAGATGCGGCGCGGAAATAGACAGATCAATTTCAACTGGGAAGCATAAACGTATATGTGTGGGATTCTAGGTGTCGTCGCGCAAAGCCCCGTCAACCAATTGCTGTATGACGGGCTGCAAGTGTTGCAGCATCGCGGGCAGGATGCGGCGGGCATCGCCACGCTGGAACGCAATACCTTCCATTTGCACAAGGGCAACGGACTGGCACACGACGTGTTCCGCACCCGCAACATGCGTGCACTGACGGGCAATGCCGGCATCGCCCATGTGCGATATCCGACGGCGGGTTCCGCGATCGACCACAACGAGGCGCAGCCGTTCTATGTGAACTCGCCGTTCGGCGTGGTGCTGGGTCATAACGGCAACCTGACCAACACGGCACAGCTGCAGAAGGAGTTGTTCCTCGAGGACATGCGCCATGTGAACACCAATTCC
>DAIAMA010000430.1 GCA_027438535.1 bacterium | reverse complement strand
CCACGCGAGGGTGGAATCAATTAGGACTAGCAGTTCGTTTAAAACGCCGCAAGACTTGGACCAGACCAACGCCGCCTCCCATCCTGAAGGGAGAGCAGGGGTCATTAAATCGGAGGATGCGGAAGCGCTGTTCGAAAGCAAAACCGCCGGATTTATCGGCTGCAATAGGTGTGTATGGTGCGGGGCTGCCATTGGGCATACTTTTCGCAAAGCCGGCCGTTAGTGGTTTTGCGCCACAATACGGCAAAATAAACCGTATAGCAAGGTTTATTCAGTATGCTTTCGGGACGCAGGAGTCGGAGGTTCGAATCCTCTCACCCCGACCAAAAACAATAATTAAATCAGTATATTAAAATTTTTGTTGATGGTCTTAGTAGTATAGTTTACGCTATACTACAAATGTTAGATTTCTTCACAAGTCAACTCTTTGGTCTTGCATCAATAGCGAGCAAATTGCTATGACTGAAGCTGACAGCAAATCGCCCCAAGCTACAAAATCTCCACATCGCACTGCACCAATCGCATCGTCTTTAACGCACGTTCCCAACTACCCCAACAAGCTAG
>DAIAMA010000042.1 GCA_027438535.1 bacterium | reverse complement strand
TGCCGATGCGTGCCAGCGTACCGACCAAGTAGGGCACAGCGGGCGCGGCGACTTCCGCGCCTTCCTTGATCAAGCATACGCCGAACGGGCTGTCATCTTGCAGGCAGCGTTTCATCATGTCCATATAGCGCTGCTCGAACACTTTGAGGGGCAGCACGCCGCCCGGGAACAAGAGGGTATTAAGCGGGAATAAAGGTAAAGTGAACGGAGCCGTGTCCGCGCTGTGGGGAAGTAGCTCGGATAAACGGGCTTTCCATTTTTTGGGAATCATTTCAATGCTCGGTCTCGCCCCACCGCGGCAGCAGTTGATGCGGAACCGCGAGCTGGTCGAGTATGCGGGCAATCACGAAGTCGACGATATCTTGCACGGTTTGGGGATGGTGATAAAAGCCGGGATTGGCCGGAAGAATAACGACACCGAGCCGGGCGAGCTTGAGCATGTTTTCTAAATGAATAGCGGAAAATGGCGTTTCGCGCGGTACCAGCACCAGCTTGCGCCCTTCTTTGATGACCACGTCCGCCGCACGCCCGATTAGATTGTCCGCGAGGCCCGCCGCGATCGCCGCCAGCGTGCCCATGGTGCATGGGCACACCACCATCGCATCGGGCGGATTGGAGCCGGAAGCGATCGGCGCGAACCATTCCTCGCGCCCGAAGACTTGGAGATGATCGGTATCGGTATGAAAGTGTTGCATCAAGAAAGCTTGCAGTTCCTGCGGGCGCGCCGGCAAGGTGAAATCCATTTCTTGCTTGGCGGTGATCGCGGCGACCGGCGACGCCAGCACATAAACCCTGCAGCGCGCCGCCAGCAAGCATTCTATCAAGCGCAGCGCATAGGGAATACCGGAGGCGCCGGTGATGGCGACCGTGACGGTTTTATCAAAAGGCATGGGTATCTATTTTAGATGCGCCGCGCGCGGGATGGCTATCGGATTCTTTCGGTAGCGCGCACAACGCTTGCTCGAACCGGTCACCCACGGTTTCGGGAATAATGGGGTCGCCTTGTTTTTCCGCTTCTGTCACATATTCGATCACCGTGCCGTGCACATCGTAGTAAAGATAACTGAGCAGGCGTAAGGTATGTTCGTGGCAATTGATGCGCTCGCGCATCAATGCCGAATGGGCGAGTTGATTCTTTACCGGCCGAGGCGGATTGAACAGCGCTTTTTTCCAATAGGTCACGTCGTCGCCGTCCACGACCAATTTGCTGCGATCGTAAAAATAGCGGTCTTCGGTGCGCGGGATGGAGAGCGCTATCCAATCCGCGGCACCGGCGGGCGGAATCTGCGCGAGCAGCAGAATACAGATCAGGGCGCCGCGCATGCGGGTTGTGGCGCGGGCAGCCGCGCCAGGAGAAAGGCCGCCGCCACGCCGTTGAGCGTACCGAACAGCAGCGCGGCCGTGGCGAAAACCGGGAGCAGATAGGCGACGCCGGCATGCGGGATGAGCCAAAAAAATACCACGCCGAGTTGACCGGCGATATGCGCGAGCGCGGCGCAAACGCTATGCGTGACCGGGCCGAACCAGCGTCCCGGCAAGTGGCGGGCAAGCGCGAGCGCGGCAAGGCTGACGAGCGCGCCGCTAAAGCTTAGCATGAAGGTCGGCGAGAGAAACGTGCCGAGCAATAAGCTCCCGGCCACGACCCGCAGCAAGCTTACCCACGCGGCGGCGCCCAGCCCAAAGCGCGCCAGCACCACCAGGGTGACGATATTCGCTAGCCCCGGTTTGACACCGGGTAGCGGCGAAGGAATCGCCGCTTCGGCCAGCGTCAACCCAATCGCCGCGGCGGCGAGCTTGGCGATGCGGTGATCGTCGGGCGTGCTAGGGAGTTGGAGTTGCATCGTCTAGTAATTCAAGGAATCGAAGCGCCGCTTCGCGCCCGTCAATTCGACGCTGAGTTGGTTCGGCAGACACAACGCCGTATCGCCGGCATGCGATAGCCAGCCTTGCTTGACGCACAATTGGCGCGGGCCGGGGTCGGCGGCGACGCGGGCACGTCCGGGTTGGATTTCCACGATACTCATGCCGAGCGGGCCGGGAACGGTGATGCGTCGCGGCGCGTCAAGCCGCGCCTCGGTAAAAATATGGCCGCCGGCGCGAATCACGACTTTGCCGGGGGCGCCGCCGTGCCACGCGGTGGCGGCGAGCCAGGCGGTGAATAAGGCGCCGAGCACGAGGGTGAGCCAGTCGCCGCCGCGGAAATAAGCCAGCGCATTCACGTCGAGAGTCCGCGGTGCCGTACCAGCACTTGGTAGTCTTCGCGGAAACGCTCCGCCAATTTTTCGGCGAAATATACCGAACGATGCTGGCCGCCGGTGCAGCCGATGGCCACGGTAAGATAGGCGCGATTGTCGCGGATGAAACACGGCAGCCATTTTTCGATGAAATAGCGAATGTCCGCGAGCATGCCGATCGCGGCTTCCTGGCCCTCGATAAAGTCCACCACCGGTTGGTCTTTGCCGGTGAAGGGGCGCAGCGCGGGGTCGTAGAAGGGATTCGGCAGACAGCGCACGTCGAATACATAATCGGCATCCAGCGGCAAGCCATGCTTGAAACCGAACGATTCGAACAGCAGCGTAATGCGCGAGCGGTCCAGTCCTAGGAAATCCTTGACCCAGCCGCGCAAGGTATTGGGCGAAAGATCGCTGGTATCCATGCGGTGGCCGATTTCGGCGATCTTCGGGAGCAAGTCGCGTTCTATCTGGATACATTCTGACAGCGTGCGCGTGCCGTTGGAGAGCGGGTGCCGCCGCCGCGTTTCACTATAGCGTTTGACCAGCGTTTCGGTATTGGCTTCGAGGAACATCGCCCGCAGATCCACGCCCTGATGCTTGAGCGTATTGATGTGTTGCGGCAGATCGTTCAGCGTCGCGCCGCTGCGCACGTCGATACTGACGGCGACTTGCGAATGGCCTTCCTCCTGCAATAGTTCGATGAGCTGCGCCAGCATTTCCGCAGGCAAATTGTCCACGCAGTAAAAGCCGTTGTCCTCCAAGACATTGAGCGCGATGCTCTTGCCCGAGCCGGAGAGTCCAGTGATGAGGATGACTTGCATTTTCGTGGCCAAATACAAGGAACCAGCGAACAGTGTACATGAGGGCCCGAGCCCAAGTCATCCTGGACGCATGGCGCCGTGGTGGCCCCGCCCCGGCGTTTTTACTTGAGGTTCGCCAGCCGCTTCTGTGCGTTATCCGCCGCCGGGCTCAGGGGGTATTTCGCCAGGATATCTCGCAGTGTTTTCTTGGCGCCGGTTTTATCGCCCAGCTCCCACTGGCAGCTCGCGATATTGAGCAGGCCATCCGGCACTTTAGGGCTATTGGGGTAGGTGCTCAATAGTTTCCGCTGTTGCGCGATGGCGGATTTATAGTCTTTCATCGCGGAATAGGCATTGCCGATCCAGTATTGCGCGTTCGCCGCGAGCGGGCTGCCGGGATAAGTTTTGAGAAAATCCTGAAATCCCGCGATCGCGGCCGAGTAGTTGCCGATTTTGAAAAGATTGAAAGCGGCATCGTAAGCGTGGCTTTCGGCGCCGGGGTCGGCGGCTGGCACCGCGCCTGAGGACGGCGTAGCGGGTTCGGCCGCGCCGTTGTCAGGTGCCGCGGCGCCGGGAGCGGGCTCTATCCGCTCCAGCTTGCGCAGCCGGGTATCGAGGTCGACATACAAATCCTTTTGCCGCTGCTGCGTGGTGGCGATATCGTGGGTGTTGATTTCGATTTGGCCGCGCAGCTTCGCGATATCGCTTTTCATATCTTCCACGCTTTGCAGCAGATCCACCAAGCCCTGGGAGCGCAGCGTCGCGTCCAGCTTGGCGACGCGCTCGTCCAGGGTGGTGAGTTTCTGTTGCAATTGCTGGTTTTCTTGCTGTAGATCCGCGATCTTTTTCTGCGCGTCGCTATCCGTGAACAAGCCCGCGCATGCCGCGTGGCTCGCCGCGAGTAGCCAGATTCCCAGCCATGCGCGGCGCATCGTTATTCGCTCTGATACACGATGTCGGTACGGCGGTTTTGCGACCAGCACGATTCATCATGGCAGGTTGCGCGCGGCTTTTCTTCGCCGAAGCTCACGGTTTCCATTTGTTGCGCTTTCACGCCGGACAGGGAGAGCATTTTGCGCACGCTGTCGGCGCGTTTTTGTCCCAGCGCCAAATTGTATTCGCGGCTGCCGCGTTCATCGGTATTGCCTTGCAGCGAAACCTTGGCCGCGGGGTGGGAAGCGAGATAGTTGCCGTGCGCTTCGATCAATGCCTTGTATTCCGGCTTGATGTCGTAGCTGTCGAAGTCATAAAACACGCTGCGCTTGGAGAGGATATTGTTCGGATCATTGAGCGGATTGACGGCTTGTTGCGGCGGAGTCAAGGGCCGGGTATCGACCGGTTGTTGCGCGGTCTTCGAAGCCTGGGTGCGGTCTTCGACTTGCGCGCCGGGTTGCGTCTTGGGCGATTCGCTCGCGCACGCGGCCAGCAATCCGGTCAAGAGCAGGTACAGAGTAAAGCGTTTCATGGATGTTCTCCTTTTTAAAATTCGGCCGAGGCCGAGGGCTGTAAATCAAAGTTTGGGTTTAAGTAGCGGCCCCCATGCCGGCTCGCGCACGTCGCCGGACTGGGTGGATAACTTCTGTTTGACGCGGCCATCGCTGGAGACAGCGGCAAGCACGCCGCGCCCCAGAATATTGGTAGCGTACAAAATCATTTTACCGTTGGGTGCCCAGGTCGGCGATTCATCCAAGCCGCTGTCGGTGAGCGCTTGGACCTGGCCGGAGGCAAGATCTTGCACCGCAACACGGAATTTTCCGCCCTCGCGCTGGATAAAAGCGAAGCTTTTGCCATCGGGACTATAGCGCGGCGTCACGTTGTAGCTGCCTTCGAAGGTGAGCCGTACCGCTTCGCCGCCATAGGCGGGCATGCGGTAGATTTGCGGGCTGCCGCCGCGATCGGAGGTGAACAACAGATATTTCCCGTCGGGCGACCAATTGGGTTCGGTGTCGATGCTGGCGTCGTGGGTCAGGCGTTTCAGGCCCGAGCCGTCGGCGTTGATCACATAGATTTGCGACAGGCCATCGCGCGTGAGCACCAGCGCGAGTTGGCGGCTATCCGGCGACCAGGCGGGCGCGCTATTGTTGCCTTTGAACTTCGCGATCGCTTGGCGCCGCCCGGTGGCGAGGGTTTGCACGTACACGATGGGCCGCTGCTGATCGAACGCGACATATGCCAGTTTTGTGCCGTCCGGCGACCAAGCGGGAGAAATGATGGGTTCGCGCGAATGGAATATGGTCTGTGCGTTATAGCCGTCGGAGTCGGCGACTTGCAGTTCGTAGGCCGCGCCATGCTTGGTGATATAGGCGATACGCGTGGCAAATGCGCCAGGGTCGCCGGTGAGCTTCTCGAAAATGATATCCGCGATCTGATGCGCGGTGAAGCGCAATTGGGCGGTATTGGTGGGCAGACTATAACCGGCAAGCTGAATCACCTGTGTGGCGTCTTGATGCACGGTATCCAGCAGCCGGAATTGCACGTCGAGCCGGCCACCCGGCTGGGCGAGCACGGTGCCGATAGCAAGCGCTACCGCACCCTTGGCTTTCCAGTCATTGACGCGTACTTGAGCCGGTGTGCTGGGGATGGGCATGCCGGCGGTATTGATGATTTTGAACAGGCCGCTGCGCGCCAGATCGGCCGCGATGACTTGACTCACCTTGTCCGGATAAGCCTGCTCGCCGGTGAACGGCGCGATGGCGACCGGAATTTGCAATGCCGCGCCGCCGGTGATCTCGATGGTCAGCGCGGCGCGGGCGTTCCCTGCCGCGAGGCTCAGCGCCAGCGCCAGCACATATCCGAAGCGATTCAAGCGAAGTAGTCTCATGCTTTACTCATTTGGCCGGAATTTGAGGTGTAACTCCCGGAAACGGCTAAATAGTTCCGGTTGGGGTGGAACGGGCAGCGGATCCGATTGCAAAATCGCGTTTTCCACCGCCCTGTCGCAGGCGGCGATACCGCTCCCTTGGCGCAAGACCGGATTGCCGAGCAACTGCCCGGTCGGAAGCAAGTTAATATCGAAAACGAGCAAGGGCTTACCGTCGCCGCACAAAGTTTTATTCAGCTTGCCACGAATTTTAGCACTGATGCGGTTGGTGTAATCGTCCACGATGGATTGCTGCGCGGCCGCTTGTTTTGCCTGCGTGAGCCGTGCCAGCGCCGCTTGCGCTTGCTGGTCGGCTAGGGCCTTGGCTTGACGCGCTTGCTCCTCCTTTTGCTGTTCCTTGAGCGCCTGCTCTTCGAGTTCCCGCTCTTTTTGCGCTTGTTTTCGCGCCGCTGCTTGTTGTTTCAATTTTTCTTCTTTTAGCTGTTCTTCTTGTTGCTTGCGCTTTTCTTTCAGCGCGATATCCGCCTTCTGCCTTGGAGCGGGCGGCGCGGGTTTAGGTTCAATTTTTTTCACGGGCTCAGGCGCGGGCGGCGGTGGCGGGGGGCGGGGCGCCATGGCAGGCGGGGTTGGCGGGGCAGGTAAATTCGACCACAAATCCACCACCACACCCTGCGGCGCCTTGGCTTGCCAGCTGATGCCGAATACCATTAAGGCAAAAAAGGCCACATGCACCAGCAGCGCGAGCACGCCCGCCGAAAATCGGTACTGCGCCGTCGCGGGCGTGCTCAATGGGCGCTGGGCTTGGCGAGCAAGCCCACCTTTTTCACTTGATTTTGGCTCAAAATGTCCATTATTTTGAGCACTTCTTCATAGCGCACATTTTTGTCGGCGGCAATCACCACCGCTTGCTCGGGGTTGCCGGCTTGTTTTTCTTTGATGACTTGCACCAGCTCGGCGCGATCCACCGGCACCGCGGCGGCGCTATGCGCGCGGTCCCGGATGAACAATTTTTTATCCGCGTGGAGCACGACTTCCAGCGGCGCGACCGGTGGCTTCAATTGCTGGCCTACCGAGGGCAATTCGATCTGGCCCGGATTAATGAGCGGCGCCGCGACCATAAAGACAATGAGCAATACCAGCATGACGTCGATGAAAGGCACGACGTTGATCTGGTTCATCAGGCGGCGTTCGCGCGGCATTAGCGTCCCTGGCGCTGCAGGATGTTGGAGAACTCTTCCATGAAACTCTCGTAGCGGGTCGCCAGCCGGTCGATATCGTGGGTGTAGCGGTTGTAGGCGATCACCGCGGGAATCGCCGCGAACAAGCCCATGGCGGTGGCGATCAGCGCTTCGGCGATGCCCGGCGCGACATGGGCGAGCGTGGCTTGCCCGACATTCGCCAAGCCGCGAAACGAATTCATGATGCCCCACACGGTGCCGAACAAGCCGACATAGGGGCTTACCGAACCGACGGTGGCAAGGAAGGCCAGACTGCGCTCGAGCGCGTCTACTTCGCGCTGGTAGGCGGCACGCATGGCGCGGCGCGTACCGTCCATCACGCTGCTGATATCCATGCCGGATTGCTTTTTAAGCTTGGCGTATTCGCGAAAGCCGGCCTCGAAAATCTTTTCCATGCCGCGCGGTACCACGCGGCCGGAGGTGAGGCGTTGAAACAGTTGCTGGAGATCGACCCCGCTCCAAAATTCTTTTTCGAATTCTTCGGCTTGGTTTTTTGCCACGCGCAAAATGAATAGGCGCTGGAAAATGAACCACCACGACATGAACGAGGCAAGCAGCAGCAGTAGCAATACCAGTTGCACGATGAAGCTGGCATCGGTCAGCATGCTGAGGAAGGAGAAGTCCGGGGTCGCTTCGATTTTCATGCGCGTGACAAGCTTTCGAGTTGTTGCCGAATCGGGGCCGGAATGCCGGTGGGCTTGAAGCCGGTGTTCTCCACACAGACGATCTTGACATGCGCTTCGACCAGCCGCGCATCCCGCTCTACCGTCTGGAATACGTCCATCGCGCTACCCCCGAGTTTTTCCAGGCGCACGGTCACGGTTAATTCGTCGTTGAATTGCGCGGGCCGCAAATATTCTATCGCCACCGAGCGCACCACGAAGATGACATTATGGTCACGTAGAAGTTCCGGTTGCTCGAAACCCGCCGCGCGCAGCCACTCGGTACGGGCGCGCTCCATGAATTTGAGGTAATTGGCGTAATACACCACGCCCCCGAAATCGGTGTCTTCGTAATAAACTCGCACCGGCCACACGAATTCAGACATCGTCATCCCACAATTCCGCTGCCGCAGCC
>DAIAMA010000429.1 GCA_027438535.1 bacterium | reverse complement strand
GCATCGGGGAAGACGTAAAGTTGAATCGGGTGGTACTCGACAATAACTGTAAAATACCGGATGGGATGCGGATCGGATTCGACCATGAGGAAGATGCGCACCGTTTCCATGTATCTCCCGGCGGCATCACACTGGTGACCCCGGACATGCTGGGACAGTCGATCCACCACATCAGATGAGATTCCTGAAATAAATTGCAGTCAATGGAAAGCGCCATGCCTCAAAGCAACACGCCACAGAATACAGAGAAGAAGCTCCAGCTCATTCTGTGCTGGCACATGCACCAGCCGGATTACCGCGAATACCTGAACCACGGGTATGTGCTGCCCTGGACGTATCTGCACGCCATGAAGGACTACACCGACATGGTCTTTCACCTGGAGCAGCATCCGCACGCCAAGGCCGTGGTGAATTTTGTGCCCATCCTGGTCGAGCAACTGCAGGATTATGAACAGCAGTTCAAGAGCGGGCACATCCGTGACGCGCTGCTCAGGATGCTGTGTCACGAGCATCTGGATGAACTGGGGGACGAAGCCCGGCAGCATATCCTGGACAGTTGTTTCAAG
>DAIAMA010000428.1 GCA_027438535.1 bacterium | reverse complement strand
CTGGCAGAAAACCCGGTACGCCTACCAGGAAACCGACTGCAAGCACACCTATTACCTTTCCCTCGAATTTCTGATGGGCCGCGCGCTCGGCAATGCCATGCTCAATCTGGGCATCACCGACGAATCCGAACGCGCCATGATGGAGCTGGGGCTGATTCTCGAAGAATTGACCGAAAAAGAGAAGGATGCCGGCCTCGGGAACGGCGGGCTCGGCCGCCTCGCCGCCTGCTTTCTCGACAGTTGCGCCACCTTGCAACTCCCGGTCATGGGTTACGGCATCCGCTACGAATACGGCATGTTCAGGCAGCTCATTGTCAACGGCCACCAGGTCGAGGAACCCGATCATTGGCTGCGGGACGGCAATGTATGGGAAATCGAGCGGCCAGAATACATGCAGCGCATCCATTACGGCGGGCGCAGCGAATCCTACCGATCCGACAGCGGGCAGCTGAGAATGCGCTGGGTGGACACCAGCGACGTTCTGGCCGTTCCCTACGACGTACCCGTTCCCGGCTACAAGAACGGCACGGTCAACACGCTGCGGCTCTGGAAGGCAGCAGCCACGG
>DAIAMA010000427.1 GCA_027438535.1 bacterium | reverse complement strand
GTTGCAGGCAGAACGACCAATGATTTATACCGGCGGCGGGGTGGTCCTTGCCAATGCGGCACCAGAGTTGAATAAGCTGGTCGATAGGCTTGGCTTCCCATGCACCAATACCCTGATGGGATTGGGCGCATACAAAGCGACAAGCGAAAATTTTGTCGGCATGCCTGGCATGCATGGCACGTACGAAGCCAATATGGCGATGCAACACTCTGATGTATTGATTGCTATTGGCGCGCGCTTCGATGACCGTGTGATCGGCAATCCGAAGCACTTCTCTTCCAATCCGCGCAAGATTATTCATATCGACATCGACCCGTCATCGATTTCCAAGCGTGTCAAGGTTGATATTCCTATCGTCGGCAATGTAAAGGATGTATTGCAGGAGTTGTTGTCTCAGCTCGATGCTGCGGAAACAAAGCCGAACGCGGCCGCGCTGGCCGATTGGTGGAAACAAATCAATCAATGGCGCGAGCGCGAATGCCTTAAATATCTGCCATCCAACGAAGTGCTTCGGATTGCCGATCACACGGTCATCGAAGCGCGCGCCAATAGCAATCAATACATCAG
>DAIAMA010000426.1 GCA_027438535.1 bacterium | reverse complement strand
CAGACACTGTCGTTTGTATGGGCTCAAAAGAGTCCCGTTTTGGGCACAAATTGGGCACACTCTCTTTTCGCATGAATAATTCTTTTGCCTAATATATGCGGCTCTCTCGAGAAAGTCGTATTTGAAGCTTTCGGTCAACTTGACGGACACACAGCCGCGGCAAGCCTTTTAAGCCTGAATTGACTTACAGTGGGGATCAAACGATAATGCTGTGCTGTTTACAACAGGCGCGTAGCTCAGCTGGTTAGAGCACCACCTTGACATGGTGGGGGTCGTTGGTTCGAGTCCAATCGCGCCTACCAATTTATTCCTTACTTCTCCTTAAAGAACAAACATAGAGAAGTCCCATGTTTACATTAAGTCTGCATGGAGAAGAAGGTACCCAGGCCCTGCTGCAATCGGGCTATTCGTATTGCCTCGTCGTCCGTTCCGAATCCCAGCGATCCGCGCTGCTCCAGAATCTGGGCGAGCAGCCCGGTGTGGTCATCGTGCCGCACAACGGCGGCTTGATCAGCAACCTGCGCGTGTGGGAGAACATCATCCTGCCGGTGCAGTATCATGGCATCGAAGTC
>DAIAMA010000425.1 GCA_027438535.1 bacterium | reverse complement strand
GCCACCCTTACCGGCGCCTGCGTGATCGCCCTCGGCCATGTCGCCAGCGGCATGTTCGCCAACGAGGACAAACTGGCGCAGGAACTGCTCGCCGCGGGCGAACAGTCGCACGACCGCGTCTGGCAGCTGCCGCTGTGGGAAGACTACCAGCCGCTGCTGGACAGCAACTTCGCCGACATGGCGAACATCGGCGGCCGTGCAGGCGGCACGATTACGGCTGCCTGTTTCCTGGCGCGCTTCACCAAGGAATATCGCTGGGCGCACCTGGACATCGCCGGCACTGCCTGGCTGTCCGGCAAACAAAAAGGCGCGACCGGCCGTCCGGTGCCGCTGCTCACGCAGTACCTGATCAATCGCACGGCGTCGAAGTGACCAAAGTCGACTTCTACACCGGCAGCGAGGATAAATTGCGCACCGCCTGCCAGCTCAGCCACAAGGCGATGCAGAACGGCCTGCGCGTGCTGCTGCACGCGCCGGACGAGGACACTGCCGACAAGCTGGCCAAGCTGCTGTGGCATTACCCTGCCACAGCCTTCATGCCGCACTGCCATAGCCACGAAGCGGATGCCTCGA
>DAIAMA010000424.1 GCA_027438535.1 bacterium | reverse complement strand
CTGGTTACTCATAGCGCAGCGCCTCCGCGGGCTGTGTCTGTGAAGCGCGGTAACTCGGATAAAGGGTGGCCAGCAGGCTGATTGCAAACGAGATGCCGGATACCAGCATCACCTCGTGATAGCGCAGATCGGAGGGCAGCTCGCTGATGTAATACACATCCTTGGAGAGGAACTGCACGCCGAACAGGTGCTCGATGAAGGGCACCACCACGTCGAGATTAAGCGCCAAGATTATGCCTGAGATGCTGCCTGCCAGCGTGCCGATCAGGCCGATCACCACGCCCTGCACGATGAAGATTTTCATGATGCTGGCAGGGGAGGCCCCCAGCGTTCTCAAGATCGCGATGTCGGCCTGCTTGTCGGTGACTGCCATCACCAAGGTGGATACGATGTTGAAGGCGGCCACCGCGACGATCAGCGACAGGATGATGAACATCATTTTCTTTTCCATCTTGACCGCGCTGAAGTAGTTGCTGTTCTGGTGCGTCCAGTCATTGGCGTAAAGGCCGTCAGGCAGCTGGCGCTGCAGCTCGGCTGCCACATCGGGCGCCCTGTCGATGTCTTTCAGCTTTGT
>DAIAMA010000423.1 GCA_027438535.1 bacterium | reverse complement strand
TACCGTGCCGGCCTTGCTTGAGGTTGCGACATACGCGCATGTGCATCATTTGGAATCCACCGTACGCGGCGAATTGCGCGATGGCGTGACGCCCGGCGAGACCATCCGCGCTCTGTTTCCGGGTGGCACCATTACCGGCTGCCCCAAGGTGCGCTGCATGCAAATCATTCGTGAATTGGAAGCGGCGCCGCGGCTCGCCTATACCGGCAGCATGGGCTATATCAATCACGATGGGAAAACCCGATTGCGTCGTGCGGCTTGGCACGCGGGATTCGATTTCGTGCAGCAATTCATAGCCCAGATAGACAAACCAGCCGCCGCGAAATGGCAGCCAACTCGCTTTTCCATCGCCTTCGTGCGCATTTTTTTCCGTGCGCCAAGCATGGTCGAGTTGCTCCAGAAACGCGCCGGGTTGCCCCAGATGCCGCACGATTTTTTGTTCTGGAAATGCGCAAAGCACATCCCAGCCAGGCGTGCCGCCCAGGGTTTGCAATAGAAAGGGATAGCGCGCCGGATGCGCAGCGTGTAGCCGTAAAAGATCGACAGAATAAGGTAGGCCGGTGAAGGGCATGGCCCC
>DAIAMA010000422.1 GCA_027438535.1 bacterium | reverse complement strand
GACAGAAAAACGTTCATCGGGAAAATGCACGAGCAAGCCATTGGCGTCGGAATCCATTACCCCGCCCTGCACCTTTTCAGCCTTTATCGGGAACTGGGATACCGGGAAGGCGACTTCCCCAATGCCGAGCGCATCGGACGCGAAACCGTGACCCTCCCCCTTTTCCCCATGATGTCTCTCGATGACGTCGAAAGGGTGTGCCACACAGCAAGAGAAATAGTCAAATCATGATCGAAGTCTCCGTCATCATCCCCGTCTACAACGAGGAACAGGGGCTCCAGGCGCTGTTCGACAGGCTCTACCCCGCACTCGACAAACTGGGCAGACCCTATGAAATCATCTTCATCAACGACGGCAGCCGGGACCGCTCGGCGATGCTTCTGAAGAACCAGTTCGAAGCGCGCAGGGACGTGACCCGCGTCATCCTGCTCAAGGGCAACTTCGGGCAGCATATGGCCATCATGGCCGGATTCGAGCAGGTGCGCGGCAAATATATCGTCACCCTGGATGCGGATCTGCAAAACCCCCCCCGAGGAAATAGGCAAGCTTCTGGGCAGGATGGACGAAGGGTACGACT
>DAIAMA010000421.1 GCA_027438535.1 bacterium | reverse complement strand
TCATGATCTGTCCGCGTATTCTATCGGGACGGAACGGACAGCGCTGATCTTTTTCGTCGCCGCAAAACGGCATCGTCAGAAATCGGGAAACGGCTGTCGCCCATCTTCGCTTCTAGCGCTTAAATGTCCTTCTAAGGTTTAGTGCTTCTACGGTAAAATGGCCGTTTTTTAAAGCACACACCCCGCATGGAAGCCGAACAACTCAATCTCATCGCCAACCGCCTCGCGGATTTGGCTGCCCGCACCGCCGATTTGCGGAGGTATCTTTGACTTCGATAAGAAGCAAGATCGCCTCACGGAAGTTTCGCAACAATTAGAAGACCCGGCAATTTGGAATGACGCCAAGCGTGCTCAAGATTTGGGCCGCGAGCGGCGCATGCTGGAGGCCGTGGTCAACACCTTGACCGAAGTCGATAGCAGCCTCAAGGATGCCAAGGAGCTGTTCGACATGGCCAGCGCGGAAAACGACGACGATACGCTGCTCGCCGTGGAGGCCGACTCGCTGGCTATCGCAAAAACCGTCGAGGGCATGGAATTTCGCCGCATGTTCGCCAACCCGATGGACCCCAACAACTGCT
>DAIAMA010000420.1 GCA_027438535.1 bacterium | reverse complement strand
CACTGATCGCTACTGGCAACTGGCTGCTGTCTGCATCCAGGTTGTTGCGCAGCCATTCCCATCTTTCGCGCACGTCGCTTAGCAGATGCTTGGCATCCTGAACGCGGCTGCCTAGGAGCTCCGCATCTCCCAGTTGCCTGTCGTCCTGATAATGCAACGGCAGGCTGCCCGAAAAAAACTCATCCAGCGCATCGAGCAGGCTGATCTTGTTGGCGAGCGACAGCTCGATGTTGATGCGCTCTATGCCGTCGCAGTAGTCTCCCATGCGCAGCAGAGGGATCACCACGTCCTCGTTGATCTTGAAGGCATTGGTGTGCTTTGCGATGGCCGCGGTGCGCGCCCGGTCCAGCCAGAATTTCTTGCGTGCCTCGGCAGAGACCGCGATATACCCTTCGCCATCGCGCAGATTGGCGATGCGCACGATTTCCGAAGCTGCTGCTGCTGCCGCATCCGCATCGTCACTTACCACGTCGGCGATCAGCACCATCTTGGGACGGGTGTTGCGGCGGGATTTGGTGGCATAGCCCACCGCCTTGATATAGCGCTCGTCCAGATGTTCCAGTCCTGCAAGAAAGACC
>DAIAMA010000041.1:998-8519 GCA_027438535.1 bacterium | reverse complement strand
CACTAACATCGATAAATTGGCGATATTGCCAGCGGGCCGCACCTATGCTCGCGCCACGGAGTTGCTGTCGAGCGACGCCATGCATCGCCTAGTCGATGATCTGGCTAGCCGCTACCCGGATCGTCTCGTGTTATTCGATTCGCCACCGCTCTTGGCGACTAGCGAATCCAGCGTGTTGGCCGCGCACATGGGGCAGATCGTGATGGTGGTGGAGGCGGATAAAACGCCGCAAGCCGCGTTGCGCGACGCCATGGCGCGCATCGAAGGCGCCTGCGATGTGGTGGGGATCATATTGAACAAGGCAACCGGCCGTAACAGTGGCGGATATTACTATTACGGTAATTACGGTTATGGAGGCTACGCTAAGCAGGCTTAGCGCTAGACGATACGCTGACGCAACGACACAAACAGATGGCCGATACCGTGAAGACCACGACAAAACTGATCGGCGCCATGCTGGCGCTTGCGTTGACCAATACCGCTTGCGCCGCCGACTGGAAGTTTGGCGCGGGTGTGAGTGCGGGCGAGACTTATACCGATAACGTCGCACTGGCGCCTCCCGGTGCGGCCCAGAGCGACTGGATTACCGAAATAACGCCGACCCTTTCTGCCGTCAAGAATGGTGCGCGCTTCAAAGCGGATGTGCGTTACTCGCTGCAAAATTTATTCTATGCCAGAGACCGTAATCGCAACCAAATCTACCATCAGCTGGATGCGCGTGCGAATACCGAATTGTATGAAAAGGAGCTTTTCCTCGACACCAGCGCATCGATTCGGCAGGCCGCTACAAGCCCCCTTGGCGCAACAGGTGCGAACAATACTAATGCTACCGGCAATATATCCAATGTGCGCACGCTGACGGTTTCGCCCTATTGGATACATCGCTTCGGCTCCATGGCTACCCTGAATGCGCGTGTCGGCGTATCCGATGTCGGTTATAGCAATGCATCGATTTCCAATAGCACCAACACCACTACCAACTTGACGCTAGCCGGCGGCAGCACATTCAGCCGGACGCCGTGGGCGCTTAATTATTCCGACCAGAAGGTGAATTACACCAGCCGGCCGGATGTGGAGTTCACTACCACTTCCGCCAGCCTAGGCTATCTCGTCACATCGCGGGTCAGGTTGACTGGTGTAACGGGGTATGAGCGCAACCAATACCTGCACACCGGTTCCGCGCCGGAGGGTAGTTTTTGGGAAGCCAATGTAGCCTGGGCGGTCTCGCCGCGCACCAAGCTCGAGGTGGGGCTGGGCGATCACTACTATGGCAAGACAAAGATGATGTCGTTCAACACGCATGGCGGGCATTTGGAGTGGAAGGCGGATTACAACGAGTCGGTAACGACTTCCAATAGTCAGGCCAGCACCAGTACCGCCTACCTCGTCACCTCGGGAGGCGCGCCCGTTGGGATTTTTGTGGATCCTACGCAGATACAGACGGACAGCGTATTTTTGAATAAGCGCTTTCAAACGGCGCTCACTTGGACGCGCGGCCGCAGTGCAATCAATGCAGGCGCTTACCAATCCAACCAGGATGCGCTAGAAACGGGTCAAGTGAGCAGCGTGCTGCAAAACGGCGCATTTCAAAATACCACCAGCATCAAGCAAAGAGGGATTTCCGCCGGTTGGAGCTATGAGTTGACGCCGTTGATGAGTGCGACCTTGTCCGGCAATCTCACGCGCAGTAGTTATCCCGGGTTGGGGCGCGAGGATAAGGATAAATTTATTCAACTAGGCATTAAGCGCAAATTGTCGCCGCACTTGAGCGGTGCCGTCAATGTGCGCCGCCAGGCCCGGGACAGCAATCAGAGCAGCGCCGACTACACCGAAAACGCGCTTACCGGCTCGGTTAACTACACTTTCTAAGCGCGAGCAGCGATGTACGAATCATTTTATCAGCTGCGCGCTAAACCGTTCGCGCTCAATCCCGACCCCCGCTTCTTTTTCGGCAGCAAGGGCCACAAGCGCGCCGTAGCCTATCTCGAATACGGCTTATCCTTGGGCGAGGGTTTCATCGTCATTACCGGCGAGATCGGCGCGGGCAAGACCATGCTGGTGCGCTATCTGTTCAAAAAGCTGGAGCATGAAAACGTGGTGGCGGCGCAGCTCGTCTCCACCCAGCTCGACGCCGATGACATGCTGCGCGCCGTTACCGCGGCCTTTGGTTTGGAGCAAGAAGGACTGAACAAAGCCTCGTTGCTGAAAAAACTCGAGAGCTATCTGCTGTCCATCGTCAAGCAAGGCAAGCGGCCGTTGCTGGTGGTGGATGAAGCACAAAATCTTTCGCCGCGCGCGGTGGAAGAGTTGCGCATGCTATCTAATTTTCAGCATGCCGAAAAACCCCTGCTGCAAAGCTTCCTTCTCGGCCAGCCGGAGTTTCGCATCACGCTGCAAAGCGAAGAGATGCAACAGCTCAAGCAGCGTGTGATTGCGTCCTATCATTTGGGCGCGATGGATATGTCGGAGACCCGTGCCTACATCCAACACCGTCTGGATATGGTCGGGTGGAAAAACGACCCCACCATTTCCGACGAAGCCTATCAGCGCATTTATGAATTCACCGGCGGCATTCCGCGCAAGATCAATACGCTGTGCGACCGGTTGCTGCTGCTGGGTTTCTTATCGGAGAAGCACGATTTTGGCCATGCCGAAGTACAAGAGGTAATCGACGATCTGGGTCAAGAAGTCGCCTATAGCACGAGTTCGGCGTCCAGCGGCGTAAAGCCCGGCCTGGCGCAGCAGGCGGCGGTAGCCGAGGTGGAAGCTACCCTGATTGGGCTGGAAGAAAAAGTCGCCGGCATGGAGCGCACCTTGAACCGCGTGCTGGCCATGATGCGTAAATTGCTGCATGTCATGGACCAAGACCAGGCACGGCCCGGGAAACCGCATGCTTGAGCGCAAAACGTCGCAAGCGCGGGTAGTGGCATGATCAAGAATGCCATGACCATCGATGTGGAAGACTACTTTCAAGTCTCCGCGTTCGCACCGCATATTCCGCGCAATCAATGGGACAGCCTGCCTTGCCGGGTCGAGCGCAACGTCATGCGCATCCTCGATATGCTGGATAGCCACCAGGCCAAGGCGACTTTTTTTACCTTGGGCTGGGTTGCCGAGCGTTATCCCAACTTGGTGCACGAGATCGTCAATCGCGGGCATGAGCTGGCGAGCCACGGCTATGGCCATCTGCGTGCCAGCGACCAAAGCGAGACGGAATTTCGCACCGATGTCACGCATGCGAAAAAACTACTGGAAGACATCGCCGGTGTGGCGGTCAACGGCTATCGTGCGCCGAGCTTTTCCATCGGCGCGCGCAATCTATGGGCATTCGATGTCTTGAACGATGCCGGCTATCGCTATAGTTCCAGCGTGTATCCCATCAAACACGATCACTACGGCATGCCGGATGCGCCGCGTTTTGCGTTTCAGCCGCGCAGCCACGGCTTGCTGGAGCTGCCCGCGACAACGCTGAAAATGCTGGGCCGTAATCTGCCCGCCTCCGGCGGAGGATACTTCCGCTTATTCCCTTACAGCGTTTCCGCTTGGATGATGCGGCGCGTGAACCGGCGGGATGGCAATGCCTGCATCTTTTATTTCCATCCGTGGGAAATCGACCCCGCACAGCCGCGGCAGCACGGCGTGGGGTGGAAAACCCGGTTTCGCCACTATGTGAATTTATCGCGCATGGAAGGGCGGATGGAGCGCTTGCTCAAGGATTTTCAATGGGACCGGATGGATCGCATTTTCTTGGGCAAGCCGGGGTGAGCTCCTTGTCCGTCGAGGTGCGCGCCCTGCAAGTGCAGGATGCGGCGCGCTGGGATGAATTTGTATTTGCCTGTCCGGACGCCACTTTCTTTCATCGCGCGGGCTGGAAAAGCGTCATCGAACGCGCTTTCGGTCATCGCACTCACTACTTGCTGGCGGAGCGCGCAGGCGCCATCGTTGGCGTGTTGCCGCTGACGGAAATCAAGAGCCGTTTGTTCGGCCACGCCCTTATCTCCAATGTGTTTTGCGTGTACGGCGGCATTGCCGCGGGGGATGACATGGCGCGCGCCGCGCTCGATGCGGCGGCGCAAAAACTGGCGCGGGAACTCAAGGTAGGGCACCTGGAATACCGCCAGCTCAAACCGTTTCACGCCGACTGGCCGAAGCAGGATTTGTACTTCACTTTCCGCAAGGCGATCGATCCCGACGTGGACGCGAATATGCAGGCGATCCCGCGCAAGCAGCGCGCCATGGTGCGAAAAGGCATCAAGCACGGCTTGGTCGCGGAAATCGATACAAACGTCGATCGCTTCTTTACGCTGTTCGCCGACAACGTGAAGCGCCACGGCACACCGGCGCTCCCCAAGCGCTATTTCGCCCTGCTCAAGGAAGTATTCGGCCCGGATTGCGAAGTGCTCACCGTATTACATAAGGGCGAGGTGATCAGCAGCGTGTTGAGTTTTTATTTCCGCGACGAAGTGCTGCCCTACTATGCCGGCGACCGCGAAGATGCGCGCCATCTCGCGGCCAACGATTTTAAATATTGGGAACTGATGCGGCGCGGCTGCGAACGCGGCTATCGCCTCTTCGATTACGGCCGCAGCAAGCGTGGCACCGGCCAATTCGATTTCAAAAAGAATTGGGGTTTCGAACCGCAGCAACTGCACTATGAATATTATTTGGTGAATGCGCCGCGCGTACCGGAGCATAATCCGACCAATCCGAAATACCGGCTGTTCATCGAAATGTGGAAGCGCCTGCCGACGCCGGTAGCCAATGCGCTCGGGCCGCATATCGTGAAACACCTGGGGTGAGCGATGGAAGACATCCTCTTTTTGGCGCATCGTATTCCCTACCCGCCGAACAAGGGCGACAAGATTCGCTCTTATCATTTGCTGAAGCACCTGGCGCAGCGCTTTCGTGTGCATGTCGGCGCGTTCATCGACGATCCAGACGATTGGTGTCATGCCGAGGCTTTGGCGCGGCTCGCTGGCGGGGAAATAAAGCTGCTGCCGCTTAATTCGCGCATGGCGACACTCAAAAGCGCAGTCGGCTTGCTGACTGGCGAGCCTCTGACCATTCCGTACTACCGCGACCGTCGCATGCAAGCATGGGCGAGTGCGATGCTGGCCACGCGGCCTATCCATCATGCTGTCGTATATTCGTCCAGCATGGCGCAATACGTCATGAATCGCTCAGCGCTGCGGCGCGTGATCGATTTCGTCGATATCGATTCCGACAAATGGCGCCAGTACGCAGACAAAAAGCCCTGGCCCCTCTGTATGGTCTATCGGCGCGAGTCGCGCAAGTTGTTCGGCTACGAGCAGCGCGTCACGCGAACCTTCGACGCGGCGTGTTTTGTTTCCGATGCCGAAGCCAATTTGTTCAAGCAGTTGGCCCCAGATTGCGCGAGCAAAGTCTTTTTCTACAGCAATGGCGTCGACACCGAGTATTTCTCGCCGGAAAACGCCGGTGCCTCGCCCTATCCACCGGGCGTGCGCGCCATCGTGTTTACCGGTGCCATGGATTACTGGGCCAATGTCGATGCTGTCGTTTGGTTCGCCAAGGAAGTGTTCCCCGCCATACGCAGCGCCTATCCTGATGCGACGTTCTATATTGTCGGCACGCGCCCGAGCATAGAGGTGCGGGCGCTAGCCAAGGAGCCGAACATCGTGGTGACCGGCTCGGTGCCAGATACGCGCCCCTATATTGCCCATGCCGCGCTGGCCGTCGCGCCGCTGCGCATCGCGCGCGGTATCCAAAACAAAGTGCTGGAGGCCATGGCCATGGCTAAGCCCACCATTGTTTCGCCAGAGGCCTTGGAGGGTATTCGCGCCGAACCGAAGCAAGAGCTATTGCTCGCCGCCGATGCTCAAGCGTTCGCCGCGCTCAGCCAGCAATTGTTGCTACAGCCCGCACCGGAAATCGGCATCGCCGCACGCAAGCGCGTCGTCGCGGATTACGGCTGGGATGCACACCTTGCGAGATTCGATGCACGCCTGCAAGGCCAGTCCGATTCACTTGAACCCAGAAAGGCCGCCGCATGAAGCTCGCACAGCCATGGCGTTTCGCATTCCCGCTGATTATTTTGACGATACTTGGCTTATTGGGTTTGTTTTACGACACCGTGCGTTCCATGGTGCTGATATGGCTCGATTATGAAACCTTCACCCATGGTTTTCTCATTGCCCCGGTTAGCGCCTGGCTGATTTGGCAGCGGCGCGCGGAGTTGGCGGTAGTAACGCCGCGCCCGAATTGGCTGGGGTTGTTGGCATTCGCGGGTATCGTGTTCATCTGGTTACTGGGCGATTTGGGCGAAGCGCAGGTCGTACGCCATTACACGTTCGTTGCCATGATTCCTTTGGCCGTTTTCGCTTTGACCGGTTGGCGAGCAACACGCATCATGCTCGTACCCCTGCTGTTTCTATTGTTGGCAGTGCCGTTTGGCGATGCATTCATCGATCCGCTTATCGTCTGGACGACCAATTTTACCGTGGCGGGCTTGCATCTTTTCGGTGTTCCGGTCTTCCGTGAAGGCAATATGCTTACCCTCCCCACCGGTCAGTGGTCGGTGGTCACCGCATGTAGCGGTTTACGTTATCTGGTTGCATCGGTCACGCTCGGTCTTGTCTATGCCTATTTGACCTATCGAAGTTTTTGGCGGCGCGCGCTATTCGTGCTCGCTTCGATCATTGTTCCTATTTTTGCCAACGGCGCGCGCGCACTGATGATCGTGATGATCGGGCACCTTTCCAACATGAAGTACGCGGTTGGTGTCGACCATCTTATTTATGGCTGGCTATTTTTTGGCGTGGTCATGTTTCTCTTGTTCTGGGTAGGCAGCTTTTGGCGCGAAGACGAAAAGCCCGTCGATATTCGGCGTCAACCCGCCATTGAACATGCCCCGGCCGTCGAGTCCCCCAGTAAATTCTTGGCGTATACCGCGCTTCTGCTAATCGTGGCCGGCGCAGCGCCGGCATATAGCGCGTTTGTCGCGCGCACGATGGCGAGCCAACCCTCGGTGGTACTAAAAACCATGAATATCGCGGGGTGGCAACCGGCGCCCCTCTTTACTTTTTGGCGCCCGCAATTTAAAAATCCCGCGGCCGAGCAGATGATGTTTTTGTCGCACCAAAACCAGCAAGCAGGCCTGTACATCGGCTACTACCGCAACCAGAACCGGGAATCCGAGTTGATCGCCTTTGGTAATGTGCTGGCGATGCCGGGCGGGGGGGAGTGGCATCGGCTGGGCGACTCAACCCGCGAACTAACCGTCGGCGGCGAGAAGCTGGCGATTCAGCAAAATCAGTTGGCCAATGGCGACCAACGCTTACTGGCTTGGTACTGGTATTGGACTGGCGATCGCTTTACGCCAAGCAGCTATGTCGCCAAGGCCTCCCTCGCGCTTAATCGTTTGTTGGTGCGCCGGGATGACGGTGCTGTGATTGTTGTGTTTGCTCCTTACACCGATCGCCCCGATACTGCCGCAGCTACTTTGCAGCAGCTAGTGCGGGCTGCGCTGCCGCAAATTCGCCA
>DAIAMA010000041.1:0-988 GCA_027438535.1 bacterium | reverse complement strand
ATTCCGCGCAAG
Source organism: bacterium (assembly GCA_027438535.1). Lineage (GTDB taxonomy): Bacteria > Pseudomonadota > Gammaproteobacteria > Burkholderiales > Thiobacteraceae > RBG-16-58-11. The sequence goes on along the minus strand of DAIAMA010000041.1, from coordinate 976 downwards.
ATCAACACGCTGTGCGACCGGTTGCTGCTGCTGGGTTTCTTATCGGAGAAGCACGATTTTGGCCAAGCCGAAGTGCAAGAGGTAATCGACGATCTGGGTCAAGAAGTGGCCTATAGCACCAGTTCGGCGCCCGGCAGCGGAAAGCCCGGCCTGGCACAGCAGCATGCGGCGGCGGCCGAAGTGGAAATCACCTTGATCGGGCTGGAAGAAAAAGTCGCCGGCATGGAGCGAACCTTGAACCGCCTGCTGGCCATGATGCGTAAATTGCTGCATGTCATGGACCAAGACCAAGCGAAGCCCGGGAAATCGCATGCCTAAGCACGGTATCCTGTGCGTCGTCGGCGCGCGTCCCAATTTCATGAAAATCGCGCCCATCATGCAGGCGCTACGCGCCGGGCCGGCGCCGATTCCGGCGAAGATCGTTCACACCGGGCAGCATTACGATGCGGCGATGAACAAACAATTCTTCGAGGACTTGGGCATTCCTCAACCCGACATCAACCTCGACGTCGGCTCCGGCAGCCACGCGGTGCAAACCGCCGAGGTGATGCGCCGTTTCGAGCCGGTGCTGGATCAAGAGCAGCCGGCCGCGATACTGGTGGTGGGCGATGTGAATTCCACCATTGCGTGCGCCCTGGTAGCGGCGAAAAAAGGCGTGGCGGTGATTCATGTCGAAGCCGGTCTGCGCAGCTTCGACCGCGGCATGCCGGAAGAAATCAACCGCGTGCTCACCGATCAGATCGCCGACTTGCTCTACACCACCGAGCGCGCCGCCCTCGCCAATCTCACGCGCGAAGGCATCGATGCGGCACGGGTGCATTTCGTCGGCAATGTGATGATCGACACCTTGCACCGCAATTTGGAAAAAGCGATACCCGCGGCGCAGACGCTGCGCGACACCGGCCTCGACCCGGCGCGAGGTTATGCGGTGCTGACACTGCACCGCCCCTCCAACGTCGATGACCAAGCCACCTTG
>DAIAMA010000419.1 GCA_027438535.1 bacterium | reverse complement strand
CCTGATATACTTTTTCACCGTTGTCCGGGGCCGCTTAATGCGGCCCTGCGCGTTTATAGGGTTACCTTTGTCAATACATGCTGCATCCGACCACACGCCTGCTTGCTTGGATCGCGTTCGCCATGGCCATTCCGTGGCTGAGTATCCAGGCATTGCTCGCGGTGAGCGTAGGCATTGCGGCAATGGTGTGGGTAAGCGGTGCGGAGAATTGTTGGCGGCTCGTGCGCCGCACGCGGATATTGCTCATGGCCTTGATCGTGCTGTATGCCTTTGCCACGCCCGGCGCGCCGCTTATTGCGGGCTGGACGCAATGGAACCCCACCGTAGAAGGGGTTCGCGCGGGTGGGCTGCAAGCTTGGCGCTTATTGCTCATGATCAGCACATTGGCGCTGCTGCTCGCACGCATGCGGCGCGAGCAATGGCTGGCGGGAATCTATGTTTTGTTGCTGCCGCTTAAATTTTTAGGCGTGCCGGTGGCGCGCATCGCGGTGCGGCTATGGCTAACGCTGCATTATGTTGAAACCGCGCCGAAAACCGATAGTTTAAACGCGCGTTGGGAAAGTGCGCTGGCACTGCCGGATGA
>DAIAMA010000418.1 GCA_027438535.1 bacterium | reverse complement strand
CTGCTCCAGCAAACCTGCCAATGGCCCCACAAAACCGTAAGAAAGCAAGATACCCAGGAAAGTGCCCACCAACGCATGCGCAATCAGCATGCCTAGCTCCGAAGGCGGTATACCCACCGACTCCATGGTGTGCACCACACCCAAAACCGCAGCAACAATACCGAATGCAGGCAAACCATCGGCAATCTTTGCGATATTAGTGCCGGGCAAGGAAGCCTCCTGATGATGCGTGTCAATATCGATATCCATGAGGTTGTCGATTTGGTGGACATCCAATGTACTCGACACCATCAAGCGCAAATAATCGGTAATGAAGTCCAATGCATGATGATCGGCCAACACGCTGGGGGCTTCCTTGAACAGCGCACTGTTCTGCGGGTCCTCGATATCCTCCTCAATGGCCATCAAGCCTTCTTTTCGCGCACGAGTGAAGATGTGATAGAGCAGCGCCAATGTCTCCATGTACAGGGCTTTTTTGTATTTTGAGCCCTTGATGGCCGTACCAAACCCGCCGAGGGTGGCCTTGATGGTTTTGCCGGAGTTCCCCCCCACAAAAGCAGCCAATGCAGACCCAATGATGATC
>DAIAMA010000417.1 GCA_027438535.1 bacterium | reverse complement strand
AAAGCGGATTCCGTGGTGACCAACGACCCCATGGAAGCCACCTATATTGGCATCCACATGTGGAAGCAGGCGGTTGAAAAGGCGGGTAGCACAGACGTGGACAAAGTGATCGCAGCCATGGGTGGCCAGACCTTCAAGGCGCCGGACGGCTATGAGATCAAGATGGATGAGAAAAACCACCATCTGTGGAAGCCGGTATTCATTGGCGAAGTGAAGGCCGATGGCCAGTTCAATGTGGTGTGGAAAACCAAGGGTCCGATTCGTGCGCAGCCCTGGAGCCCGTACATTGCGGGCAACGACAAGAAGAAAGACGAGCCTGAATCAAAGTAATTTTGCATGAATCGATCACTCCGTAGGGCCTTGATATGCATCCGGTCTACGGGCTGGATGCATCCTTTTCCATGATGACTAAATTATTTTTGATGTTCTTGCTGCTGTTTGGAGTGGTCCGGGTTGCTGATGCGGCACTGGATTCTGCGCTGATCGGCAAGCTGGCAAATGGCGAGTCGGATGAAAAAATAGCAGTCATTCAAAGCTTGGGTACCCTCGCTACACCCGAAGCGGTACAGGTATTGAAAGCGCTT
>DAIAMA010000416.1 GCA_027438535.1 bacterium | reverse complement strand
ACCGCATCATTATCCTGCATGGGCGATGCATCGCCTATACGTGTGGCCTTGACGAATTCATCCGATTCGCCGCGCGCATAGGCGGCTTCCAGCGCGGTTGGCGCATCGGCTGCGGCGTATTCTGCGTTGCCTTGTGTCAGCAGCTCATAGGCGGGTTGTACGCGTTCCCAGCGATTGTCGCGGTCCATGGCATAAAAACGGCCGACTATGCTGGCGATTTTCCCGACGCCCAGCGAATTGCATTTGTCCTGCAATGCAGTCAGCGATTGCAGAGCGCTCTTGGGCGGCGTGTCGCGGCCATCCAGGAATGCGTGCAGATACACTTTCGAAAGACCGTTTTTTGCCGCCATTTCCAGCATCGCGAAGATGTGGTTTTCATGGCTGTGCACGCCGCCAGCCGACAGCAGCCCCATGATATGCAAGGCGCTGTTGTTCTTCCTGGCGCAGCCGATTGCACCGAGCAAGGCCTGGTTGGAGAAGAAGCTGCCGTCTTCGATCGCGACATCGACCCTGCTTAAATCCTGGTAGATCACGCGTCCTGCGCCGATGTTGAGGTGTCCTACTTCGGAATTGCCCATCTGTTTTGATGGC
>DAIAMA010000415.1 GCA_027438535.1 bacterium | reverse complement strand
CCAGCGGCAATACCGGCATTGCGCTGGCGATGGCGGCGGCAGTCAAGGGATACCGGATGATATTGGTGATGCCGGAAAATCAAAGCATAGAGCGCCGCCAGAGCATGCGTGTATTTGGCGCTGAACTGGTGTTGACAGCTAAGGAAGGCGGGATGGAACTGGCGCGCGATACCGCGCAGGCCATGAAAAATGCCGGGCAGGGCATCATCCTGGATCAGTTTTCAAATCCTGACAATCCGCTTGCGCATTATGAAAGCACTGCGCCTGAAATCTGGCGCGATACAGCAGGGCGGCTGACGCACTTTGTCAGCAGCATGGGCACTACCGGCACCATCATGGGTTGCGCGCGTTACTTCAAGGAAAAAAATCCAGCGATACAGGTCGTGGGGGTGCAGCCCGAAGAAGGTGCACAGATTCCAGGCATACGCAAATGGCAGCAGGCGTATTTACCAGCCATCTATCATGCCAGCAATGTGGACAGCATAGAGCTTGTGAGCCAGGCCGATGCGGAGGAGATGGCGCGCAGGCTGGCGCATGAAGAAGGCATATTCTTCGGTATATCATCCGGCGGGGCGTTAAGCGTTGCGCTGC
>DAIAMA010000414.1 GCA_027438535.1 bacterium | reverse complement strand
AACCTATCCGGGCAAGATCATCAACATCACCAACGGCATCACGCCGCGCCGCTGGGTCAACCAGGCAAACCCCGCGCTGGCCGCGCTGATATCCGAGCATATCGGCACGCGATGGAAAACCGATCTCGAAGAGCTGAATACGCTTTTGCCTCTGGCGAAAGACGAGGCCTTCGCCAGGGCTTTCATGTCGGTCAAGAAAACCAACAAGGAAAGGCTTGCCGCCTATATCCGCGAGCATCTTAAGATCGAGGTCAACGAAAATTCGATGTTCGACGTGCAGATCAAGCGCATCCACGAATACAAGCGCCAGCTTTTAAACCTGCTGCATGTGATCACCCGTTACAACCGCATACGTGCAGGGCAGACGGAAGGAATGATCCCGCGCACCATCATCTTCAGCGGCAAGGCGGCACCCGGCTATGCGATCGCCAAGCTCATCATCAGGCTGATCAACGATGTGGCCGAGTTCGTCAACAACGATCCTGCGATGCAGGATCTGCTCAAGGTGATCTTCATTCCCAACTACAATGTCGCGACCGCAACCGCGATCATTCCCGCAACCGACCTTTCAGAGCAGATATCCACCGCTGGG
>DAIAMA010000413.1 GCA_027438535.1 bacterium | reverse complement strand
GACGATGCCCCACACGTTGTGCTTGCTGTTGGTATAGTCGGTCAGGGTGCGCAGCAGCGCACCGGTGTCGTTCTGCTCCAGCACGATCGCATAGAATCCCGCATCTTCCTCTTCCCGGTAGACAAACTGGTTGACGAAGAAGGCTGCGCAAAGCGGGCCATGGATCTGGTAGTAGGTGTGCCCATCCTTGATCCAGGATTTCATGTCCCGGCCATGAGTCTCCCAGAAGTCCTCTGGCAGTTCCAGCACGCCGCTGTACAACAGGTCAGTGTCTTCCAGCACCTTGTCGTTGAAATAGTCCTGCGCTTCAAGCCCCAGCGCGCGGGCCTTGATGCGCATGTTGATGTCCTTGCTGACCAGGATCACCGAACGTTCCGGCTGCATCTGCTGCAGACCGATGACAACGCCCAGGATTGCGTTGTCAGCCTTGCCCAGTTCAAGGTTGTGCGGCAATTCCTGCTTGATGAAGCTGGTCTGCAGGAACAGGCGGCCTGTGCTGTTCTTGTGCGTATCCGATTTCAGCGAGATGCCGGCCTCGATGTTGTGCGGGGCATCGCTTACGATTTCGTCGAGGAAACGGCTGGCCTGGCGTGCATTGCGG
>DAIAMA010000412.1 GCA_027438535.1 bacterium | reverse complement strand
AGCTGCTGAAGACCACGCTGTTTGCCGATTTCAACCGCATCTTCCCGGACAAGTTCATCAATGTCACCAACGGCATCACCCCGCGCCGCTGGCTCAACCAGTGCAATCAGGGTCTTGCCGGACTCATCGCATCGCGCATAGGAGAGGGTTTTGTGCGCGACCTGGGGCAGCTCAGGAACCTGCAGGTGCATGCAGGGGATGCCGAATTTCGCAGCCAGTTCCGCGAGGTGAAACTTGCCAACAAGCAGCGCCTGGCCATGTACATCGAAAAGGTGGCGGGCATAGAGGTCGATACGAACTCGATGTTCGACGTGCAGATCAAGCGCATACACGAATACAAGCGGCAGCTTTTGAACGTGCTGCATGTGATCACCCTCTACAACCGCATACGCGCAGGCCATTCCACCACCCCGCGCACGGTCATCTTCGCCGGCAAGGCTGCACCTGGCTACAGGATGGCCAAGCTGATCATACGCCTGATCAACGATGTGGCCAGCATCGTCAACGAAGACCCGGCGGTTCACGGTTTGCTGAAGGTCGTGTTTCTGCCCAATTACGATGTTTCATCGGCGGAAAAACTGTTCCCGGCCAGCGATCTTTCCGAGCAGATAT
>DAIAMA010000411.1 GCA_027438535.1 bacterium | reverse complement strand
GGAAAGGAAGTGCAAGCCTTCCGGGCTGATGCGTTCCTCTTCAAAATCGGTATAAATCCGGATACCGCTGTGATTGATGCTTTCGGGATACGCGACCCGGGTAAGCTGCTGCAGCCCGGACAACCAGGCAAGAGCCTGAGTGATGTCATCCTCCTCAAATCCAGCGGCCGTGAGCTTTACAGAGAGTTTTTCATGGTCGGGGTAGCTACCAATATCGAAGTAACTTTCAAACAAAAAAAGCAAAATATCGAACATGTATGAGTGATTTTATGCGATGCGTTGATATAAGCCGCCAGGCAATGACGCTATGCGCCCGTCGAGTTCCAGTTGCAACAGGATGGCGGATAGCTCGCCTATCGTCAAGCCGCTGCGATTTGCGAGACACTCGACATCGAGCGGATCGAAGCCCAGATGCGCGAAAAGCGGGTGCTCCGAGGCAATTGTCTGAGCGACAGCGGACGTAGGGTAGCCGATCTCCTCCAAAACATCCTGTGCGCTTTCAACCAGCTTCGCACCTTGCTTGATAAGCGCGTGGCAACCCCTGGATTGTGGCGAGTGTATGGAACCGGGGATGGCGAACACGTCCCGTCCCTGCTCCAATGCCATGCGCGCCGT
>DAIAMA010000410.1 GCA_027438535.1 bacterium | reverse complement strand
GTCAGCCTGTATTTCACGCCGACCCAGGTCTATAACAAGGAAGTTCCGCAGGAGCGCAGTTTCCGCATCGGCGGTCTGGTAGAAAATGGGAGCCTGAAGCGCGAGGGGGACGGCCTGACCGTGCATTTCGTGATCACGGACCTGAAGAAGAGTTTGCCGGTCGTCTACAAGGGCATACTGCCTGATCTTTTCAAGGAAGGAAAAGGCGTGGTCGCCGAAGGAAAGATGGAAGCCGACGGCGTGATGCATGCCTCCGAAGTGCTGGCTAAACACGATGAAAACTACATGCCGCCCGAGGCGGCCGATGCGCTGAAAAAAGCCAAATCCGTTCAATAACTGCGAGAGTGCCGACATGATTCCAGAACTAGGTCATTTTTCCTTGATCATCGCGCTGTTTCTGGCGCTGAGCTTAGGTGTGCTGTCCATATTGGGCGCTGCCCGCAACAGCCGCGTGCTGATGGGGGTTGCCCGCCCGCTGGCTTACGGGCAGTTCGTGTTCATCGCGCTGGCCTTCGGCGTGCTGGCACACGCGTTCTTGAGCAACGATTTTTCGGTGCTGTATGTCGCGCAGCACTCGAACTCGCAGCTGCCTGCGCAATACCGCTTCGCGGCGATCT
>DAIAMA010000040.1 GCA_027438535.1 bacterium | reverse complement strand
CGGCACGCCGTGTTGCAGAATGGCATGCGTCTCGGGCAAGCTGGAAAGCAGCCAAGCCACCCGCACCCCATCCAGCACGGAGATCGCGCCGCCGCTGTGGTCGTTGTCGGCATGCGAGATCACCAAGCCATCCAGCGTTTTGATGCCGCTTGCCCGCAGATAAGGCAACACGGTGCGCGCACCGGCATCGGCATCGGTGGCAAAGCGCGCACCGGTGTCGTACACCAAGGCATGATTTCGCGTCCGCGCCACCAGCGCCAAACCCTGCCCCACATCCAGCACCGTGAGTTGCAAGGTGCCCAACGGCAACGGCGCGGGTGTCCACAAAAACATCGGCAGCAGCAAACACGCTCCGGCAAGGCGCGCCGGAAAGCCGCGCGGCGCGAGCAGCCATGCCACGCCCGCTAAGGCGATGCCTATCGTCCACAGCGGCGGCGCGTGTTGCTGCCACATCGCATCCGGCACGCGCGCGAGCCAGTCGAGCAAGCGCACCAGCAAATCCATCATCCAATGCGCGGCATGCAGGGGAAAATCCACCGGCACGAACGCGCCCAGCAAGGTCAAGGGCACGATCAAATAACTCACGACGGGAATCGCTATCGCATTCGCCAACGGCGATACCAGCGACACTTGCTGAAACAGCAACAGCATCGCCGGCACCAAGCCCAGCGTCACCGCGCCCTGCACGCGCGCTGCCTGCACCCAGGGCCGGGGGGCGCCGATGCGCTGGCTGGTAATATAGAAAATCACCGCCACCGCGCCGAAGGATAGCCAGAAACCGGGTGACAACACCGCCCAGGGATCGAGCAGTACCACCGCGAACAAGGCCAGCGCCAGAATGCGCGACGGCGACGACAGGCGATCGAACCACACCGCCGCCGCCACGATCGCCAGCATGTACAGCGTGCGCTGCGCCGGTACCGCGAAGCCGGTGAGCAGCGCATAGGCGAACGCCGCCGCGACCCCGAACAACAGCGCCGCCTTGCGCGCCGGTAGCCATTGCGTCAACCGCGCGCTGCGCCGCCACAGTGTGTACGCGAGCAAAAATACCATGCTCGAAAACAGCGTGATATGCAGCCCGGAAATGCTCATCAAATGATTCACGCCGGTGCGGAAGAAAACGCGCCATTGGCTTTGCGGAATTGCATGCTGATCGCCGATGGCGAGCGCGGTCAGCACGCTGGCGTACGGGTCGTCTTGCAACACGCGCTTCAGGCGCTGCGCCACGGCATCGCGCACGCGCTCGATGAGATAGCCGGGCGCCGGCACAAACTGATTAAGCCGGACATTGCCCGGGTCTTTGCGAATGTAACCCGTGGCGCGGATATTTTGCTCTAATAGCCATGCCTCGTAATCGAAGCCGTAGGGATTCACCGTGCCGTGCGGACGCTTCAAGCGCAGCGTGAATCGCCAGCGTTCGCCCGCGTGCAGACGGCTCGGGTTCACATGCGCTTCGTCCTCGTCGTCGGTAGCATGCGTGAACCAGAACAATTGGATATGCCGCGGCACCCGCGCCTGTGGCGTGAGCACTTGTTCGACATCGAACTCGAAGCGCACGCCGCGCTCCGAAAATTGGGGCAGCGCGGCCACCACGCCCACGACTTGAATATCCTTGCCCTCCCACGCGCCAGGCAATGCATCGGCGAGACGCCACGCGGCAAAGCCCGCCGCCCAGAAAAATCCCGCGCCGAACGCCGCCCCCAGCAGCAGGCTTTTTCGAATCCCGGCATGGCGAATGAAAAACGCGAGCGGCACGCACGCCAGCAGCGCCGCCCAAGCGAGCGGCGACAGCGCGGCTTGCTGCTGCAAGCACACAACGCCGGCGACAAAGGCTAGAATAAGAAGACGCATGCCTAAAAAGTTTTTCCGCAAATATATCCCGAGCCACGAGACGATACTGTCGCACCGTTTGGCGCGCCGGTTTAAGCCCTGGCTCGGGCATCATAATCTTTGGCACTTGAACCGCCATTCAGTGGCGGGAGGCGTCGCGGTAGGCGCTTTTGCCGGCCTGATTCCCGGGCCGCTGCAAATGCTGAGCGCGGCGCTCCTCGCCGTCGCGCTGCGCGTGAACCTGCCGGTAGCCATGTTCACCACGCTCTACACTAATCCGTTCACGATCGTACCGCTGTATGCCGTGGCCTACGCCATTGGTCAATTCGTCATCGGCGGCACCGGCGGCTTGCCCCGTTTCGATTTCGATTGGCAGGGCGGAAGTTGGCTGGCGGCCATTCCGGCGTTCTTGCAATGGGCCGCCGCGCTGGGCACGCCGCTATTCGTCGGCTTGTTTTTGTTGGCGGGCTTATTGGCCGCCGCGAGTTATTTCACGGTGCAGGGACTGTGGCGGCTACACGTCATCCGGGCATGGCGCAAACGCCAGCGGCGGCGCGGCTAGCGCAACACGCCATCCACGAGATGCAGCACGCGCTGGGTTTTCGCCGCCAGCGTCGTATCGTGGGTCACGATGATGAAACTCGTGCCGAGCGTGCTATTCAACTCCAGCATCAAATCGAACACCGCTTCCGCCGTGTGCCGGTCCAGATTGCCGGTGGGTTCGTCCGCCAGCACACAGGCCGGACGCGTGACCAAGGCGCGTGCCACCGCCGCGCGTTGCCGCTCGCCGCCGGAAAGCTCGCCCGGCTTATGCGCCAAACGATGGCCGAGGCCCACTTGCGTGAGCATCGCGCGCGCTTGATCGTAGGCTTGCGCATCGGAGACACGCCGGATCAACAAAGGCATGGCGACATTTTCCAGCGCGGTGAATTCGTGCAGCAAATGATGGAACTGGTAGATGAAGCCGAGCGACTGATTGCGCAATTGTCCGCGCGCTTCTTCCGGCAAGCTTTGAATATCGCGCCCGAGAATCTGCACCTTGCCCGCGGTCGCGGCATCCAGCCCGCCCAGCAGATGCAACAGCGTGCTTTTGCCGGAGCCGGAAGCGCCGACGATAGCGATGCGCTCGCCGCGCGCGACGGCCAGATCCACGCCCAGCAATACCGGTACCTCGAGCTCGCCCTGGCTGAAGGTTTTTTTGAGGCCTTGGCAGGCGATCACCGGCGTGTCACTCATACCGCAGCGCCTCGGCCGGGTTGGTTTTGGAAGCGCGCCACGACGGATACAAAGTCGCCAGCAGCGACAGCAGGAACGATACCGTGGCGATCGCGATCACATCCGACGCCTCGACATGGGACGGCAGTTCGCTAATGTAGTACACATCCTTGGCCAGGAAATGAATGCCGAACACATGTTCGATGAACGGCACCACCACATCGATATTCGACGCGAGCAGCACGCCGCCCGCCACGCCGAGCAGTGTGCCGAAGGCGCCGATCACCGTTCCCTGCACGATGAAGATTTTCATGATGCTGCCGGGCGAAGCGCCCAAGGTACGCAAAATCGCGATATCCGCCTGCTTGTCGGTCACCACCATCACCAGCGTGGAGACGATATTGAATGCCGCCACCGCCACGATGAAGAACATGATGACGAACATCACGGTTTTTTCCATCTGCACCGCGCGGAAGAAATTGACGTTCTGCATGGTCCAGTCGCGCACGAAATAATCGCCCGGCAAGCTCGCCGCCAGTTCGCGCGCGACTTGCGGCGCGCGGTAGATATCCTTCACCTTCAAGCGCACGCCCGACACTTTGCCTTGCATATGGTAGAGCTTCGCCGCGTCGTCCATATCCACCAGTGCCAGTCCCGAGTCGTACACGCTCATGCCAACCTCGAACACGCCCACCACGGTGAATTGCTTCAAGCGCGGCAATATCCCGGCCGGTGTCACCTGCCCTTGCGGCGCGATCACCGTGACTTTGTTGCCTATGCTCGCATTCAAGGCGCGCGCCAGATCAATGCCGAGGATGATGCCGAACTCGCCCGGATGTAAATCCTCCAATCGCCCGCGCTTCATATGTTTTTCAAAATCCACCACTTGCTTTTCTTGCGCCGGCAAAATGCCGCGTATCACCGCGCCCTGTACGCCTTGGTCGTGCGACAGCAGCCCTTGGGCCATGATATAGGGCGCGGCGGCCACCACTTCCGGATTGCGCTTGGCCGCCGCCGCCACCGCCGGCCAATCGGCGAGCGTGCCATCGAATTGGCTGATTTCCACATGCGAGGCCACGCCGAGAATGCGCGTGCGCAACTCATTCTGAAAACCGTTCATCACCGACAGCACCACGATCAGCACCACGATGCCGAGCGCGATGCCCGCGATGGAAATCAGCGAAATGAAAGAGATGAAGTGATTGCGGCGCTTGGCGCGGGTATAACGCAGACCGATCAGCAGTTCGTAGGGGCGCACGGCGAATTTCTTAAAAAGGAGCTAGTGTGCCATAAGCGGCTTAGTCACGATAGCGGCCGGTCAGCGCATAACGCTTGGGAAGGCAAAATACGGCTAAAGAAAATCATAGCCATGCCGACAATACCGGGGCAAAGCCACATTATATTTCACCGGCCCACGGTGAAAGTTTCACACAGTGCGGCGCACCCACGGTGTAACAATTTAACATGACAATGCATTGGTAACTTCTTTGTCGACGCGTCTGACTACAAATCACCGGGCTTTCCAAGCGCTTGCGCCTACCTCCCTAGATGCAAGAACGCCTTTCGCTCAATTGTTGCGCAAGTTGCTGGGCGGATTTATTGTCATCGGCTTATTCATGCTGCTCATTTTCGGGTACACGAGCTGGAAGCAAGAAAACCGGGACATCCAGAGAAACCTGAGCATTCAAACCGGCTTTGCCGCCAAGAGCAGTCAGGCCGTATTCGACAATATCGGCACCGGCATGGAGTTGCTCGGCCTGTTGCTGAAAAAAAAGGACGTGCTGCATCATCCGGAAGCCGCGCGCGCCACGCTGCTCCAATTTCAATCCGCCCATCCGGAAATCGCAGCCATGGCACTGATCAATCCCAATGGCGCCATGCTTCTCGATACCGCTGTGGCGCCCGGCGCGCCCTTGCCCGATTTGCGCCGTCATCCGGATTACTTCCACGCCCTATTGTTCGACATGAACACGACTTATTCGTACAACATCGGGCCCAATCAATACGGCATGGGGCTCGCGCGCTGGCACTTTCCGTTTCGCCACGTGGTGCGGGATGCGCATGACAATCCGCTATTCGTGATTCAAGGCGACATCCCCATCGAAAGCGCCGGCTGGCTGTGGTCGGACTTACCATTGCTGCCCGGTAGCCAGGTGGGCTTGATACGCAACGACGGCGGCATTCAATTGATCTGGCCCATTACCGATCCCGATGCGCTCTTCCGCAATCCGCGCACGGGTGCGCTGGCACGGACCATAAACGCTAATGTGGGCAAGATCGCCGGCAACTTCGAGGACAAAGACGGCGCCAGCAACAGCGCTTGGGTCGGCGCCTATACCCGCCTCCCCAATGCCGACATGGCTGCTTACGTTGCCGTGCCCAAGGGTCTGCTGCTGTCGCGCTGGTGGGCGAATAACTATCCCATCTTATTGAGCTTCCTTGTTTATTTGGGTGTGATCGTCATTATTGCTTACCGGCTGGCTTGCAGGGAACGGCAGCATACCCGCGAATTGCTCGCCGAATCGCGCAAAGACCTGCTCACGGGTTTACCCAATCGCATCGCGGCGGATGAGTTGATCGCGATGGAAATCGCGCGGCTGCGCCGCACCCAAAAGCAACTGGCGTTGTTCTACCTCGGGCTAGACAAATTTAAAGATGTCAACGACAGCTTGGGCCATGCCAACGGCGACCTGCTGCTGCAGCAAGTCGCATTGCGCGTGAAACCGATCCTGCGCGACGGAGACATTTTGGCGCGCCTGGGCGGCGACGAATTTCTGGTGCTGATCCCGGACTGCGGCGCGGAAGTGAGCGAGATCGTGGCACAACGCCTGGTCGACGTGTTCCATGCCCCCTATCCCTTGGAAGCGCGCGAAGTCATGGCATCCGCCAGCATCGGCATTTGTTTATTCCCCGGCCATGGTACAGACAGCGGCAGCTTGCTTAGCAACGCGAATACCGCCATGCACCACGCCAAGCATCAAGGCGGCGGCTGTTTTACCTTTTACTCGGCGGACATGGGAGAAAAAATCCACCAACGCCTGCAATTGCAGCGCGATTTTCAGCGCGCGCTGGAATGTCAGGAATTCGTTTTGCACTATCAGCCCCTGGTCGATCTGCCCACCGGCCGCATCGTTGGCGCGGAAGCGCTGGTGCGCTGGCTCGATCCTGTACGCGGCTTGCGCAATCCGGCCGAATTCATCCCTTTCGCCGAAGAATCCGGCCTCATTATCGCGCTTGGAGAATGGGTGATCAAAACGAGCTGCCTGCAAGCGAAAGCATGGCTGGCGCAAGGGTTCGATATGCATGTCGCCATCAACTTATCTACCCGGCAGTTTCAAGACCCGGCACTCGTGCCCAAAATCGAGCGTATCTTATCGGAAACCGGATTGGCGCCCGCCCAAATCGAATTGGAGATCACCGAGAGCGCCGCCATGCTGAATCCCGAAGCCAGTATTCAAGTCTTGGGCAAATTGAAGGCCATCGGCATCCAAATCGCCATCGACGATTTCGGCACGGGCTATTCCTCGCTAAGTTATTTGAAACGCATCCCCGCCGACATCATCAAAATCGACCGCTCGTTCGTGCAGGGTATCACCGACGATGCCGATGATTCGGCCATTGTCCGCACCGTGCTGGCGCTGGCCGAGGCCCTCGAAAAACGCTGTGTCGCCGAAGGCATCGAGACCGGCGAACATTTCGAAATGCTGCGTGAATTGGGATGCCACTACGGCCAAGGATACTGGATGAGTAAACCGGTATCCCCGGCTGCGTTCGAAAAATTATTGCAAGAGAATCCCTGTTACGCGCTGCAACCCATCCGAAGCGCTGCCAACATACGGCGTAATACCGTTTGACCCTCATCTTGACATAGGCGTTTACTGCGCCTCGCTCATTGTTCCCTAAGCCACGATCGCGGCCAGCCGGCGCACGATGCTCAAGCAAGGTAAAATACGGCTAAAAGATTCCAGCGCAAGACGCACAGCATGACCCTCACTTCGACCTCGCATCTCGTCCTCATTCCCAGCTACAACACCGGGCCGGCGGTTTTCACCACCGTGCGCGAAGCGCGGCGCTTTTGGCAGCCGGTGTGGGTGGTGGTGGATGGCAGTACCGACGGCACCGGCGCAACACTCCAAAGCATGGCCGATGCCGACCCGGGGCTGAGAGTCTTGCTGCTGCCGCGCAATCAGGGCAAAGGCGCGGCGGTACTGCACGGCTTGCTTGCGGCGGCAGACGCGGGCTTCACCCATGCGTTGACCATGGATGCCGACGGGCAGCATCCGGCGCATAAGATTCCCGAATTCATGGCCATGTCGCAGGCCAATCCGGATGCGATGATTCTGGGGCGCCCGGTGTTCGATGCCAGCGCGCCGGCATTGCGCGTGGGCGGGCGAAAAATTTCCAATTGGTGGGCAAATCTGGAAACCTTGTGGCAGGGTATCGGCGATTCGCTCTACGGGTTTCGCGTTTACCCGATTGCCCCGCTGCAAGCCGTGATGCGCGAACAGCGCTGGATGCGCCGCTTCGACTTCGATCCGGAGGCCGCCGTGCGGCTTTGCTGGCGCGGCATACGCCCGGTCAATGTGGCGGCGCCGGTGAAATATTTGCTACCCGAAGAAGGCGGCGTTTCGCACTTCAACTATCTGCGCGACAACGCCCTGCTCATCTGGATGCACACGCGATTGTTTTTTGGATTCGTATTGCGGCTGCCGCTGTTGGTGCGGCGAAAGCTCGCGCGGTAGGCAATCAAATCATCGCGCCGTTGACGGAGATGATCTGCCCGGAAATATACGCCGCCCGCTCCGACACGATGAAGCTCACCAGATCGGCCACTTCTTCCGGCTTGCCGGCGCGTTTCATCGGCACCATGCGCTCTATCGTTTCCTTGTCGAACACGCCTTCGGTCATGGCGGAAGCAATAATGCCGGGGGCGACGGCATTGACGGTAATGCCGCGGCTGGCGAGTTCCAGCGCCAGGGATTTGGTCGCGCCATGCAAGCCCGCCTTGGCGGCAGCATAATTGGCCTGCCCGCGATTGCCGGCCAAAGCCGCGACCGAGGAAAGATTCACGATGCGCCCCCAGCGCGTGGCGATCATCGGCATCAGCAGCGGCTGCGTGACATGAAAAAAACCATTGAGCGAAACATCGATGACGCGCGTCCACTGGCCGAGACGCATGCCGGGCATCACTGCATCGTCGTGAATGCCGGCGTTATTCACCACGATTTGAATCGGGCCGTCGGCCAGCAAAACTTGCAGCGCCGCGCCGGTGTGCTCGTGGTTCGCCACATCGAAGGCAACCGCGGTGGCGGAACCGCCGCTCGCCAGAATTTCCGCGGCAATCCGCTGCGCTTGTTCCAAATGCGTATTGGCATGCACATAAACATGACAACCGTCGGCTGCCAGTTTGCGGCAGATGGCCGCGCCTATCGTCCCGCTACCGCCTGTGACCAAGGCTCGTTTCATGTTGACCCTCCACCCGCATCCAAACCGAATTGGCTTATCGCCGCCGCGATCCGCAAACCGGCGCGCTGCCGCCGGACTTCCATTATGCGCAGACGCAGAATACGTATTCTCTTGCGGATTTCGTGCAACGCTATTTGGGCCTCAAGGGGCCGGCCTTCGTCGTTTCCTCG
>DAIAMA010000409.1 GCA_027438535.1 bacterium | reverse complement strand
GCTGAGGATCATGACGCGCAAACCTTGCTTGACGGCCTTGGCGCTCAGCCTGCATGCGGTTTGCAGCCTGTTGGTCGCATGCGTGTAGAAATCGATCCGCGTCATGCGCCGCTGGAGCGTTCTATCAGGAATCGGGCAAGCAATGGAACGGGGCGGCCGGTCGATCCCTTGTGTTTGCCCGAGCGATGCGCCGTGCCTGCGACATCCAGGTGTGCCCAGCGGAATTGTTTCGTGAATCTGGCGAGAAAGCAGGCTGCAGTGACACTTCCCGCCGGTCGCCCGCCGATATTGGCCATGTCTGCAAAATTGCTTTTCAGCTGTTCCTGGTAATCTTCCCACAGCGGCATCTGCCAGGCGCGGTCGCGAGCCTGTTTTCCGGCTTCGAGTAGCTCGGAAGCCAGGGCCTCGTCGTTGCTGTAGAGGCCGGATGCGACATGCCCGAGCGCGATCACGCAGGCGCCCGTGAGAGTCGCGACATCGACCACGGTTTCGGGCTCGAACTTTTCGGCATAGGTGAGCGCATCGCACAAAATGAGGCGCCCTTCCGCATCGGTGTTGAGTACTTCAATGGTTTGCCCCGACATGCTGGTGACGATGTCGCCGGGTTTCGTCGCGCTCCCG
>DAIAMA010000408.1 GCA_027438535.1 bacterium | reverse complement strand
CCTGGTGCCGTCGCGATCCATGCTGGTAAGCAGGATTTCACCTGCGCCCAATTTCTCCATCTTTTGCGCCCATTCGACCACATCGATCCCGGTCGCCTTGCGGCCGCCGTGGGTAAAAACTTCCCACGTCTTGTCGGAAGAACGCTTGGCGTCGATCGCGACCACGATGCATTGCGATCCGTATTTTTGCGCGGCGTCGAATACCAGTTGCGGATTGGTCACAGCTGCGCTATTGATGCCGACCTTGTCGGCGCCGGCATTCAACAAGCGGCGCACATCCTCGACCGTGCGCACACCGCCGCCAACGGTCAATGGAATAAACACTTCCGAAGCCACCGCTTCAATGATGGGCAAAATCAGATCGCGCCCATCAGAGGTGGCGGTAATGTCAAGAAACGTGATTTCATCCGCGCCCTGCTCGTCATAGCGGCGCGCGATTTCGACCGGGTCACCGGCATCGCGCAGTTCAACAAAATTAATGCCCTTGACCACGCGTCCGGCGGTCACGTCAAGGCAGGGAATGATGCGTTTGGCCAGCGTCATAGGATTTTCAGTCTACTCTTCCGCGCTCAGATCATCAGCACGCTCTTGCGCCGAACGCAAATCCAGCGTGCCTTCATAAATC
>DAIAMA010000407.1 GCA_027438535.1 bacterium | reverse complement strand
CGCTCCACCATCGACCTTGCGCACAACCTGGGCCTCAATGTTACAGCCGAAGGTGTCGAGAACCAGGACACCTGGGACACCCTTACCATTCTAGGGTGTGACGTATCTCAGGGCTACTTCATGAGCAAACCCCTGCCCGCCGACAAACTCCTGGCGTGGCTGAACGACTCGCCTTGGTCCGCGCCATCAGCTTAGCGCGGTGAGTTCAACGCGCTGACGGCGGCCAGCCGTGCGTTTCTCCTTGCAAGCCCCGGCACCAGCTATACAACGCGTCATACATCACCATGCCGTGCTTGAGCATCTCGTGGTCATCCGCGAAGTTTTTGGAAAGCCCCAAGGAAATCGCCAGCAAGCCGTGCGCCTGCGGGCTCGCATCGGGCTTACCGGTATCCGCCGCGCGCACGATTTCTGCCAGGCGCGCCAGCGCGGGATCGGTGAGATCATATTTCTTGAGGAAGGCATCGAAGCTGCAATATGCGCCGACATGGCTCATTTCCACGCCGGGAATATCGTAAGGAATCGCGCCGCTTTCCAGCGCCATGGCGCGCACCAGGTCGGCGGGCGCGAACAAAAATTCCGGCGCATCATCGATAAAGCGCGCGATCAGCCAGGGACAAGCAATACGGTC
>DAIAMA010000406.1 GCA_027438535.1 bacterium | reverse complement strand
TTTTTCGCACAGATTGTCATCGTTGGCAAAAAGGCCTGCAGCTTCATGGCCCAGAGCAATCACGCAGGCCCCAGTGAGAGTGGCCACATCAATGATGGTATCGGGCTCGAACTTTTCTGCGTAGGTCAGGGCGTCGCACAGGATGAGGCGGCCTTCGGCATCCGTGTTGAGGATTTCGATGGTTTGTCCAGACATGCTGCGCACGATGTCACCCGGGCGGGTGGCATTGCCGTCAGGCATGTTTTCACAGGTGGGAATGACGGCAAGCTCTGGCATATTCGATACCCACTGGCTTCCGGCCAGGACACTCTGGTGGTGGCCACCACCCGTCCCGAAACGCTGCTGGGAGACGTGGCTATAGCAGTGCACCCCGACGATCCACGCTACCGGCATCTGATCGGACAGCACGTGATGCTGCCCTTAACCGGGCGCAGCATCCCAGTCATCGCCGACAACTACGTGGATCCTGCCTTCGGCACCGGCTGCGTGAAAATCACACCCGCACATGATTTCAACGACTACATGGTGGGACAGCGGCATAAGCTCGAACCCATTTCCATTTTCACCCTGGACGCCCGCATCAACGATAACGCACCTGAAGCATACCGCGGCTTGGACCGCTTTGAAGCG
>DAIAMA010000405.1 GCA_027438535.1 bacterium | reverse complement strand
CAATATTTCATTATAAAACTGCTCGGCCTGGCCGAGATCGCCGGCGCGATGATATTGTACCGCGCGTTCCAGGGTTTGCTTAATCATCGCTTCCTATCCACGTCGCGGGCCTTGCGCATGGTACGGTGATGCCGCGTGCCCGCGAAGGGGGGGCTAGGCGCGCCGCATCGGCTCGAGCAGCGATGCCGGCAAATCGGTAAGCCGGTATTTCCCCGTCTGCACCGCGCGCGCCAGTTTTTTAAGCGTCTGTTCGTTCAACAAAGCCACGACTTTTTTCTTGATCGGCACCTTCGTCGGCTATGCCGTGATTTATACCGTGATATTGAAGCCGCGCACGCCGCAAAATATCGTCATCGGCGGCGCTTCCGGCGCCATGCCGCCGGTACTGGGCTGGGCCGCCGTAACGGGCGACGTGAGCGCGGATGCCTTGTTGCTGTTCCTGATTATTTTTGCTTGGACCCCGCCGCATTTCTGGGCGCTGGCGCTGTATCGCAAGAACGAATACGCCAAGGCCGGGATGCCGATGCTGCCGGTCACGCACGGCGAGCAATTCACGCAATTGCATGTCCTGCTGTATACCATCATTCTCACCGCGGCGACGCTGCTGCCGGTGGCGACCGGCATGGGCGG
>DAIAMA010000404.1 GCA_027438535.1 bacterium | reverse complement strand
TGGGATCGACCAGGATATGTGCATCAACCAGCGCATTGTCCGCCATCTTGCGGGTGCGCAATTCATGCAAGCCCAGCACGCCGTGCGTATTCAGCAAGGTTTGCCGTATCGCCTCCACTTCTTCGGCATCCAGCCCGGTGTCGATGAGTTCTGACAAGGCTTCCAGCGCAAGTTTGCCGCCCATGTATGCAATCATGATTCCGACCACTGCTGCCGCAACCAGATCAAGGAAGGTATAGCCCAGCAAATTGCCGACTATGCCTGTCACCACTACCAGGGAAGAAGCGGCATCGGAACGCGCATGCCAGGCATTAGCCACCAGCATTTGCGAGCGCACCTTGAGCGCTACCGCCATCATGTAGCGGAACATGCCTTCCTTGGCAGCCAGCGCAAGAACTGCGATGACAAGGCCCAGCGGACTGATCGCCCGCAAGGCACCCGGTTGCTGAAGGCGCATCGCAGCGGTGATCAGCAGCGCAATGCCCAAGGCAGCCAGGAAAACGCCCAGGATCAGCGTCGCTGCAGTTTCTATTCTTGCATGGCCGTAAGGGTGGTTGTCATCCGCGTCGCGGTTACCATGACGGTTGGCGTATAAGACCAGCACATCGGAAAGCAGATCGGACAATGAATGC
>DAIAMA010000403.1 GCA_027438535.1 bacterium | reverse complement strand
CGCGCCAATTTCCGCCGGGTGCGCCTGCGGCCGGAGATCGGGATCCGCATACAGGCCTTGCACATTCACGCGATCTTGCAGATAGACCAGAAATTGCGACATCAATTCTTGATTCGATGCCGCGCGAAAACCGATCGAGTAGGTCAAACAATCATTTAGCGCGATGCCGCGATGCGCGTAGCGCGGTGGCAAATACAGCATATCGCCCGGGCCGAGTATCCACTCCTGCTCCGGTTTGAAGCGTCGTAGGATACGCAACGGTGCACTGGGTATCAATTCCGTATCCGCTTGCGCGCTGATTTGCCATAGCTTGTGTCCCTGGCCTTGCAGCAGGAACACATCATAGGAATCGAAATGCGGCCCTACGCCGCCGTCTTTCGGCGCGAAGCTCACCATCAAATCATCGAGCCGGGCATGCGGAATAAAATCGAAGCGCGATAACAGCGCCCGGCCTTGCGGCAATAGCTGATCGATGCCCTGCACCAAGAGCGACCAGCGCGCACGCTTCAGCCCGCGAAAGTCGCCGGCCTTCAGCGGCCCGGGCTTCACCGCCCATGCGCCCTCGCGTTCGATCACCAGGCGCGATTGCACATCCTCATTCCGTGCCAGTGATTGTAGCGCCTCTAAGGTAACAAAATCGCGGAAGCCGGGGAG
>DAIAMA010000402.1 GCA_027438535.1 bacterium | reverse complement strand
CGCCCTTGACCGCAGGACGATGCCCGATATTGCCGGCTTCGAAGCGCTCGCTGGAACTCCATGCCGCTTCTTCGGATTCGATCTTGACGGCGCTGCCCGACATGTCCGCATGCCAGGTCACGGAATCGAAAATGAAAAATTCGGGTTCCGGGCCGAAATAGGCGGTGTCTGCAATGCCAGTCGACTTGAGATAGGCTTCGCCTCGCTTTGCCAGCGAGCGCGGATCGCGGTCATATCCCTTGCCGTCGGAAGGCTCGATCACGTCGCAAGTCAGGATCAGGGTGGCCTCTTCCATGAAAGGGTCGAGATTCGCTGTTTCCGCATCGGGCATCAGGATCATGTCAGATGCCTGGATGCCTTTCCAGCCGGCGATGGAGGAACCGTCGAAGGCGTGGCCGGCGTCGAACCAGGACTCGCTCACGACATGAGCGGGAATCGAAACATGCTGCTCCTTTCCGCGGGTGTCGGTGAAGCGCAGGTCGACGAACCTGACTTCGTTCTCTTTGATCATTTTCAATACGTTGGCGACTGCCATATTATTCTCCTCCAGGATGGTTAAACGAAAACTGACGACGGTTCATCTAGCACAATGCATGCCAAGGCCCAAAACGCAATTGCCTATTGTGCCACAAGTTTCCGGGCTTATGTGAATTAAGGGTG
>DAIAMA010000401.1 GCA_027438535.1 bacterium | reverse complement strand
TTATTCCGCGGGGCGGATGTTCGACGCTTGTTTACCCTTAGGGCCCGTGGTGATGTCGAAACTCACCTTCTGGTTCTCCGCCAGAGTTTTGAAGCCATTGCCCTGAATCGCGGAGAAATGCGCGAACAAATCTTCGCCGCCGCCGTCCGGGGTAATGAAGCCGAAGCCTTTAGAATCGTTAAACCATTTAACTGTGCCAGTTGCCATGTCTAGAAAGTCCTATAAAAGTTGAATAAAGCGGGCGGAAGCCCAATGTGCACGACTATCAAGACAGAGCGCTGGCGAGCTGAAGTACCAACGAGAAGGGGTTACAGCGACGAGCATTACACACCACTTGAAAATCCTGCGGATTGGAAAATACCGCAGCTATTGGCGCAATGCAAGCATTATTTAATAGCGGGAAAACACGCTCGAAAGCCCCGCCGCTTAGAAACCTTTGCGATGCGTGCGATTAATCGTTTCGAGCAACACACGAAACGGGATGGCGCGGCCAAATCTTTGCACCACGGGCATAAAGGGCAAATCGTTATCGGCGGGATATTGATAGCGGCCGGACGTCATGTCGTCGAATAGCTTGAGCAGATGAAAATCCAAAGGTTCGATGAATTGCGCATAGAGTTCCGCGTCCTCAGCGCCCGCGTCTTCATCGATACAGGCGCGCCGTT
>DAIAMA010000400.1 GCA_027438535.1 bacterium | reverse complement strand
GCTGGTAAGCCTGTTGTATCAATTCGGCCTCTATCTTCCCATCGGCGCGGCGGTGTGGCTCTGGTGTTGGGCGGGCCGCTCCGGGAAATGCGCGCATCCTTACGCCGCGCCGGCGCTGGCCGCCGCGATTCCCGCATGCGTGATCGAAACGGGGAAGCTGTTCATAGCCAGCCAGCATCCCGATCCGACGAATGTGTTGATCGCCGCCGCTGCGGCGATCGCGGCGCATGGTTTGCTGCGCTTGTTGTTCGTGGAGGCCGCGCCTGCGCCAAGCGTAGCCCATGCGCAAGCGGCGAGTGTTGCCGCGGAGCAAACGGCGGCGCGCCCGGCCGTTACTCAGCCGTCTTCGCTGTGGGCTTGGCTGATAGGCATCGCCGCTTTGTGCGCGGCACTGGTAGCGGGCGCCACCAGTCCGCTCGGCACGGTGCGGGTGTTGTTGCCGCTCATTGCCTATGCGGCATTGCTGTGGCGGTGGCCGGGCTTATGGCTGGTGCTGGTGCCCGCTTTGTTGCCGATGCTGGATTTCACGCCTTGGAGCGGACGCTTATTTTGGACCGAGTTCGACACCTTGCTCCTGGCGACATTGGGTGTGGGATATCTGCGGCTGAGCCCTAGCCGCCAACCGGTGATGCGCCTTCCCGGCAAGCTGCTGCTGGCGGCGTTTTCACTCTCCGCGC
>DAIAMA010000003.1 GCA_027438535.1 bacterium | reverse complement strand
TGTCCGGCTTCTACCTGCGTGGAAAACGTCGCTACCTTTTTCCCTTCCGTTAAGCCCCACGAACATTTCTATTTCGGGAATTTGCGCTTGGTCATCCTGTTTCTTGATCGGGTTGTAAACCCGGTTATGCAGAGCGGCAACGCGCCTGACTTTAGGCTTCCAGTTCTCGGCAAAGGTATTGCGTGGAGCCCGGGTGACTGTATCGGTGCTGTCAATGACAAGCCCTGGAGAGGAGCTGGTTTGTGCGAGGCTAGCCCCGCTGGCGCCGATCAGCGCCAACACCAGACTGATCGACAATAGCTTGATGCTCATTATAGAGCGCACCGTTTTGGTTTTTTCAGCAGCCCCTCCACTTATAAACCGTGGGCGGCGATTCTTGTAATCAGTCATGGTGTACGCAACTTTCTCAATTCGATTTTATGGGGCTTATCTCAGTCACTGGCTCGCTGGCAGGGCTAATACGGATTGCCGCTGTTCATCACCGGCGGGTAAGGTATCGCCGGAGTACTCTCATTCTGCCGCTGAGTGGCCTGAGTAACGTCGCCCACGCTGGCGGCGCTCATATACTGTCTCAACTTCAAACCCTCCGGCGAAATCTTGCCGCTGCGCCCGCCATAGAGAACCGGCACTTGCGTGTCGTTCACCCCACCCTCGCCCTTCAGGCCAAGCAGGGCGGCCACATCTCGCGTCTTGCCAAAAACTTGCTTATCTTGCGGATTACGCAATAGCGCGGTGATCTTGCCTGCGTCGCGCGCGACGATGACGTTTTGCGCCTGCTCCGGCGTGATGTCGAACGTGACTGTGGAATATTCGCGACGCGTCCCGCTCTTCGGATCGTCCACCGAGCGCTGTCCGGTCGCCATGACTTGCACGTTTTGCAGTAGCGGGAAAGTAATTTTTTTACCGTTCTTGTCGAACGTGGCAATCAGATCAACGATATCGCCAGGCTCGAGCAAGCCGGAAATGGAATTGATCTCATCCACCGGGACGGTCATGGCGCGATGTCCGGCTTCTACCTGCGTGGAAAACGTCGCTACCTTTTTCCCTTCCGTTAAGCCCCACAGAATCATTTCACCCGCTTTGACCGGGTAGGCCAATACCTGGCCATCAATACGATCGAAGGCATCGGGAGTGACGGCGAGCGACTGCGCATAGTCGAGAGGGATCGCGCGCACGGCGACGCTATCGGGGGATAGCCTGGCGCCTTTGTTAAGATCGCGTTTGGCGACCACCACATTGACCATTCTGCCCCTGGCACGCGCATCGATGGCGTCCATCCGGCTGGACAAATAGCTGCGCGCGGCGAGCGCGGCCAGCAAACCGATGGCGAGGGCGACGCCCAGCACGATCCAGGTTTTGTTGGGTTTAATTTTTTTAAATTGGAGTAGTTTCATGATTAAGTCGGCAGAGACATCGCGTAGCTGATTTTTTGGTAAGCGGTTTTGAAAGCCTCGATGAGTACCCATAAAACGCTGCTGTGATCGCTCATGCCCACACCCAGAGCAAAGGCGATGGCCGTACAAACCACCGTGTATTCAATTGACGACTGACCGCATTGATAGGCAATGCGGGTAATTTGCATGCGAGCAAACTCGCACCTGCGGTGTGGCGGCTGGATCATTTGAATCGCTCCATCTGGGTAAGTGTGTTGAGCACGATGGCCGTGCGGCCGTGGTTGTCCCGATAAATGGTCGCCATCGCTTCTTTGCCCGGGCCTTTGAAAAACAGGGTTTTCCCATGCGCGATACCCTCGGGCAATGCGGCGCCGGTTTTATTGTCCGGCATGGCTTCATGTTCGAGCTCAAAGCCGTCGTTGCGCATCAGGTTCTTCAAGCGCTTGCGGTTGAGATTTTCGCTTTGGGTATTGACCACCAGCAGGTACGTGGAGACTTTGCCCGCATCTTCGGAGCGCATCTGGCTCAGCAATTTTGAACCTGCCGGGAACCGGGATAGCCAATGCTCGGTGCTTGCGCGATTTTCGGCGCGCTCGTCGTAAGCCGCTTTCAGATGCGAGACGGCAGCGATACCGCGGGTACCCGTTGCGGCGGGTTCCAGTTGCACCGTCAAATAATATTCGCCCTGCGCGCGCCCCAGTATCAGCTTGTTCGCCAATGTATTTTCGACCAGCGGCTTGCCCATGCGCTGACGAAACCACTCGGCCAGTTGCACCGGTTTGAGGGCGGAGACAAAACCTTGCATACGCATCGGCAAGCCGTTGATGGTTAACTGCTCGCCAATGTCAAAGGCCCGGACGTCCTTCGGCAACGCAATCGTCGGCCAGGATGCTTGCGCTAGCGCAAAATTTTCCGGCGCCATAAGCGCCAGTCCAAGCACAAGCGCGCGCCAACGCTGCTTGTGCGCCACCCGGAACACAATCGCTGTGGAACCGGGTTGAGGATGATCACGCATCATTTTTGCCCTGCCCTATTTCAACCGGTCTGCTGGCACGACATCGCGCCAGAAATCGAGCTTGCCGAGTTTGGGTCCGGAGAGCGCCCCCGGCAGATCGATAATTGCCACCGACGCGTCAACAAGCGAGCCGACCCCCAGCAAGCTGGCTGCGGGGAAAATAAGCGGATTGCCGCCGATACGCGCCTCTACTTGCTCTGGATTTCTGGCCGCCCATGGATCAAACACCACGCTGGTGCTGCGCGTAATCGACAGATTGATCCGATCGAACGGTTCGTAAAACTTCAAGCCGCTTGGCAAATTGGCCAGCGTCACCGAGACATTGGCGGTGTAGATACCGCGAGCCCGCAAACCAAGCTGGTCGTGCAGCCCAAATGGCACGCCGTCCGAAGTCTTGCTGAACGCGTCGCCATGGTGGGCGCCGTTGCCGAATCCAAAACTGACACTGACATCGCTATTGAAACGCTTGATCAGCGGAGCGCCTTTGGGGTCGCTCCAGAACAGATTCCGGTTCGCCGGGAAATCGCCCGCGACGTCATCGGTTTTGATGGGCGCATCGGAATTGCTGAAGAAACGCCGTCGCACTTCATCCGCCAACTGGCTTTCGGGTTTCCAAGTACCCATCGAGTCGTTACGGTTCATGGCGTCAAACGCGACATAACGGCTCGCCATCTGCGTGCTGTGGCTGATGTCTTGATATTTACCGAT
The DNA here is from genome assembly GCA_027438535.1 of bacterium. Lineage (GTDB taxonomy): Bacteria > Pseudomonadota > Gammaproteobacteria > Burkholderiales > Thiobacteraceae > RBG-16-58-11. The sequence continues at coordinate 14,136 of DAIAMA010000003.1, read as the reverse complement.
CATGGGCATGAGCAGGAAAAGCGGGATCATGGCCACCGACACCGCCAGAAACTCTGCCAGCGCCTGCCCCCGCTGGTTCTTATGCGGTGTCTTCAGTGGACACAAGCGCTGCGTTTTTATGCTGAAGCTCGTCACGGGTGGACTCCCGGCGAGGCAATACTTTTCATTTTCAAGCCTGCGGGTACCACGAATAAATCTTTGGATACCCATATATTCATCCGCACTTCTTGCGCGCGCAGCGTCCATCCCGTGTTTTCCATGTCCAGCAATAAGCCGGGAATACCGGCATTGAAGGAGGCGGCGGGAATCGGGAAAGGACTATGCGGATGCGCAATACACCGTTCGCTCTTCAACGCATCGGCGCGATAGGATTCACACCGGTAACCGGCAATGTCCTTGTATGCGCCGGTTGCGACGAGTGCTGCCCCATACAAATTCTTGGGTCCTTGGGGTAAATTTTTGAGCCGCTCCAATTGTGCTGCGACTTGGGCGCGCATGGCGGGCGGCACCTTGTCGAGATCAACCGGCGGAACTTCGGTGGGCGCAAGATGCGCCAAGGTAGTATTGGGCGCGCGCGCATGCGCCCGGTCGTCGCACACGCCACGCGCTTCTCGCTGGATCAAGTCGATATCGCAGCGCCCAATCGCGGAATGTAATTCCAGTCTGTGATGGGGAAAGGCGGTGAGCGCACAGGTATCGAAATTAATTTTGTACAGTGTGCCCTTAGTGACGGTAAGCGTCCGGTTGGGCGAATAATAAATCTCGACATCTTCCGGATGCGCATTGGCAGGAATGCCATCCGGTGGCAACGGGCGAGCGGGTCGCCCAAGAGACCGATTCAGGTCGACGCAAGCCTTGTGCTCGTCCAAGAGATTGCGGCGATTTACCGCGTTATCTCCGGCGTAGCCAGTCAAATGCACGAAATGCACCTGTAGCTCGGCACCTGGGTGTTCGTCGTGCCAAGCAGCATGGACATCAAGTGACGCCATGGCCAGCCCGGCAACCATCCCCAGCGTAATCCAAGTATTGCTGTTCAAAGCCGGGAGCGGCAGGCGTCTCATGATGCTGTTCTCATGGCAATACCGCCCCCTGCATGGCTTGGGCTTTCCGAATATTGTCCGCGGATTGAATCAGCCGCACTTGCCAATAGGGGTTGAACAGGCTGCCGATCTCGTGCGGCTTGCCAATACTTTCTCCATAAACATTATTTTGAGCATCCGCGGGCCGCTGGAAGAAAACTTCCGAGGCCGATACCGCCACCAATTCACTGCCGCCGGCCGGGAGCGCGTGGTAAGCATTCAGCCGGCTGCTAGTTGCGATAGTCGAACGCCCCTCGGACGTCACAGTTTGGCTTTTGTCGCGCCGCACGCGGATGGCGAATTGCAGACGCGGATCATCCTGTTTGAGCGCATCGTCCGAGAGGTCGTAAAAATTCGGCAGGCCGGAATAGCCCCAGGCGTCACTGGATGTCGCTATCGCCAAGGCGCTGGAGCCCGGATTGACCGCTAGGGAATAGTCGTAATGGGTGGGATCAAGGTCAAGCGACGGACTGTCGGCGGCGGATTGCAGCCCCCAGCCAGCCGGGGTTTCGGCAATCGCCATGCACAGCGCATCGGTTTTGCTTTTTGGCACCCAGCGTTTCTCCGACAGCGTATCCATGGCTTTCCACTCATCGAAGCCGAGTAATTCCGTGCCGCCCCGGCGCGTGAGAAAATCAACCCTGCCGGTTGCCGTGGCGCCGCCACAATCGGACCATAAGCCTGGCAGTAGCCAACTGCGCTTGGGCAAAAATTTATCCCGGTAGGCGGCGATTTTGGCGACCTCGGCAAAGCGAGTGCGCTGGTCATCGCTATAGCGCGAGACGAAGCCGGTGAAATCATTGGAAGGCAGTGTCAATTGCTCAACCGTGACCAATCCATCGCTGTGATAATTGGCTTTTGCCACATCATCCATTATTTCTTGGCGTGCGGGAATAAGACCCGCGTAGGCGACCTGCTGAGCGGTCATCAGCGCCTTGCGGATGATGTCATCGGAGATTTCGGCAAGTTTCCCAAGATCGCTGGGGTCAACCAAACCCTTGGCCGATAGCGCCGCTTCGTAAGAGGGATAGAACGGAGCAAATTTCGGGTTATCCGCTACCCAGCCGTAGTCGGCCAGATTGTTCACATACTGCATCCACGAAGACAGGCTCACCAATTGCGCAATGGCAACTGTGTTGGCCACCATCGCACGATTGGTGTAGGCCTCGAAATTCAGCGCGCGCGCATTCATTACTCCGGCGCTATAAGCCACTGCGTCGGCGGTGTTGACGAGCTTAGTTTTCTCGCGCGAAAGCTGGCCGGTGTTAAAGAGGAAGAACAACGCCGCAAGTCCGCCCATCATGACAAAAATGCCGTAGACGAGTGCTTGCCCTTGCTGGTAACGCCTCCCCTTCAACAACGGCCAGCTTCGTTTGAAGCTGACGTGTTGCACCACGTTGTTGTTCGGCTATCGAGTCTGCATCAACGGGAATTATCGTTTTTATAGTTATCCAGACCTTTTTTCGTGGTGCCTTCCGTTTCAGCCAAACCAGCGGAAGCTTGCGCCGCTGCGGTTGCCGTGGCCGCCGACTTGCCTGAAATCTCATCGGCGATACCGGCTGTCTGGCTACGGACGGTTTGGCCAAAAAACTGGTAAACGGCGATTGCCGCGATCGCAATCAACGCCACGATAACGATATATTCGGTCATGCCTTGGCCATATTGCTTGATTTTCGGTGTGTACATGCGCATGAAATCTCCCCCCTCTGATAAAAATATTAATAAAAACAATAGTTAACGTAATCAGTGTAAAGATGCCCGAGCAAGTTTGATCCGGGCACCCAACCGTGGTACGTAAGCGATACAGATATATTGCCTACATATATAGCATCTGTTAACTATTGTAAATATAGCACATTGGTATTTTTACACCCAATTGTCAATAGGTCAAGCGAGAATTAGGGGGATGATTTAGCGAACAGGCTGATTTTTCGGATTTTGTTGCAATTTGATTGTTTGCGAAAATCTACATTGAATAGAATTCGCACAAGCAAAGTGGAGAAAGTGCTTTAGATTAGAGCGCTAAGCGCCTCGCCGACGGCGGATAGCTCCGACGAGCAGTACACAGGCAGCGCTGCTCAGCACGGTTGGCCAATCGCCCCAGCGCGCATAGGGCGTCAACCCTCGAACCGGCTGGATCATCCCCGCAAGCACGCCCTCCTCGGCCTCGGGCAGCCGATCCACCACTCTGCCGCGATAATCGATATGCGCGGTGATACCGGTATTGGTAGCGCGCAATATGGGGCGCCCGGATTCCAGCGCGCGCATGCGCACGATTTGCAGGCGCTGACTGATCGCGAGACTGCCCGCGAACCATGCCAAATTGCTCGGATTGAGCAGCAGCGTAGCCGCCGGCAACCAGTGGCGCGCCGCCTGGCCGGTCAGGTCTTCCTGGCAGATCAATGTCCCGGCGCGTTGCGTTCCAACGATAAATGGCGCTTGATCGCGCGCCCCCGCACTCATATCTTTCAGCGGAATGCTGAGCGAATCGGTGAACCAGCCAAAGCCTATCGGGCTGTATTCTCCAAAGGGCATCAACCAGATTTTATTGTATCGGGTAATCCCGGTCTGGCCGGGTGCAATATGAATCACGCTGTTGTAGCCATCGGAATCGGCGGCGATAGTGGCAATGCCCACAAACACATGGCTGCCCGTATGCTGGCTAAATTGCTGCAGGCTGGATAAGACATCATCCGGCAATTCATTCAGGAACAGGGGGAAGGCGGTTTCTGGCGTGACAATCAAATCCGCGGGTTGGCGTTCGATCATATCGACCAGCCGTTGCGTTTGCCGGCGTGCGTACAAGGGGTCGAACTTGCGTTCTTGCGCGACATTCGATTGAATCAGACGGTAGCGCAATGGCGCGCCGGACGGCTGCGTCCATGTAGCCTGATTGAGCACGAAGCCTGTCCCGGTGATGGCCAAGACGAAAATCAAGCCCGTGGCTTTGACGGTACGATGACTGCTTGTTAAGGCAACCGCTATTCCGCTCAGACAAAAGCCGATCCAGCTCACTCCATAAAGCCCGAGCACTGGCGCATACCCAGCCAGCCATGTATCAATCAGGCTGTAGCCTAATGCCAGCGAGGTAAAGGCATTGAAGAATAAGCCGCGCGCCCATTCGCCCAAGGTCAGCAACGCGGCAAAAATCACGATCGCGGAAAAAATGGCTCTCAAATTGCCGATAGCCGACGCGCTATCCTCGCCGCGCTTGAATAAGACGCGCCAGATCAAGCACGGCACGGCAGTAAAAAGGGCCAGGTAAAGGACAAATATCAATGTACTGAATACGGCTGGAATCAGCCCCATGGCAGCCTTGCTGTGCAGTGCACCGAAGACCCAACCACTTCCGGATAGATGCAAGCCAAGCCCGAAAGCCAAGCCCAACAGGCAAGCCTGCAAGGCAGTGCGGCTGTTCGATACCATCCAAAATAGAGCGGCATACCCCAAGAGCGCGATCGGCCACCTGCCGAATGGATCCCAGCCCAGCACACTGAATGCGCCGGATAAGCTGGCTAAGGCAAGGGCGGCAAAAAAATTCATCGCTTTAAGTTCTACTATGCCGACAGCACCTTAATCATGTTCCACCACGCCGAATAACTGCTGTTTGAGGATTTTCATCTGGTCGCGCAGTTCCGCGGCCTTTTCGAATTCCAGGTTTTTCGCGGCGTCGAGCATCGCTTTTTCTAGGCGCTTCACTTCGCGCGTCAACTGCTTTTCGCTCATATGGGTATAGGCGGCTTCTTGCTGCGCGGCTTTGCGCAATTGCTGGGCTTCTTCGTAATCGTAGGCGCCGTCGATGATATCTTTGATGCGCTTGGTCACTCCAATAGGTGTGATGCCGTGCTCGGCGTTATAGGTCACTTGTTTTTTGCGGCGGCGATCGGTTTCGCCGATGGCACGCTGCATGGAATTGGTCATCTTATCGGCGTACAGAATCGCACTGCCGTTGATGTGGCGCGCGGCGCGGCCGATGGTTTGGATCAGCGAACGTTCGGAACGCAGAAAGCCTTCTTTATCTGCATCCAAAATCGCCACCAGCGATACCTCGGGAATATCCAAGCCTTCGCGTAGCAGGTTGATGCCGACCAGTACGTTGAACTCGCCCAAACGCAGATCGCGGATGATTTCTACGCGCTCCACGGTATCGATATCGGAATGCAGATAGCGCACTTTTATTCCATGCTCGGCCAAATAATCGGTGAGATCTTCCGCCATGCGCTTGGTGAGCGTAGTTACCAGCACGCGCTCGCCTTTGCCTACGCGCAGATTGATCTCCGAAAGTAAATCGTCTACTTGAGTCGCCGCCGGGCGCACTTCGATTTGCGGGTCGATGAGACCGGTGGGGCGTACCACTTGCTCGACGACTTGGCTCGCGTGCGTGGCTTCATATTCGGCGGGCGTGGCCGAGACAAACAGGGTTTGCGGCATGAGGCGCTCGAATTCGTCGAAGCGCAGCGGCCGGTTATCCAATGCCGAAAGCAAGCGGAAGCCATAGCCGAGCAGGTTTTCCTTACGCGCGCGATCACCGCGATACATGCCGCCGATCTGGGGGATAGTGACGTGCGATTCGTCGATGATCATCAGGGAATTCGCCGGCATGTAATCGATCAGGGTGGGCGGTGCTTCGCCTTCTTTACGCCCGGATAAATGCCGCGAGTAGTTTTCGATGCCTTTGCAAAAGCCAAGCTCGTTCAGCATTTCCAGATCGAAGCGCGTACGCTCCGCTATCCGCTGCGCCTCGATAAGCTTGCCGTTCTGCTGGAAATACTCGATACGCTCGCGTAACTCCGCTTTGATCGCTTCCATCGCGCGCAGCGTGGTGACGCGTGGCGTCACGTAATGGCTGGAAGGGTAAACGGTAAAGCGCGGCACATCTTGCAATAGGTGACCAGTCAGCGGATCGAACAAAGAAATGCGCTCGACCTCGTCGTCGAACATCGACAGCCGCACCGCGGTCTCGGCATTTTCCGCCGGGAAGATGTCCAGCACATCGCCGCGCACGCGGAACGTGCCGCGCCGGAATTCGAACTCGTTGCGTTCGTACTGCATTTCCGTCAGGCGCTTGATGGCATCGCGCTGGGGAAATTTCTCGCCCTGGCGCAAATGCAAAATCATGCTGTGGTAATCCACCGGGTAGCCGATGCCGTAGATCGCCGATACGGTGGCGACGATGATGGCATCTTTGCGTTCCAGCAGCGCTTTCGTGGCCGAGAGCCGCATCTGCTCGATGTGTTCGTTGATCGAGGAATCTTTCTCGATGAACAGATCGCGCGACGGCACGTAGGCTTCCGGCTGGTAATAATCGTAATAGGAGACGAAATACTCGATGGCGTTTTCGGGAAAGAATTCGCGCATCTCGGAATACAACTGCGCCGCGAGCGTTTTATTCGGCGCCATGATGATCGCGGGCCGGCCCAGGCGCGCGATTACGTGGGCCATGGTATAGGTCTTACCCGAGCCCGTTACGCCCAGCAATGTTTGGAATTTAAGCCCATCCTCGAAGCCTTCGGTGATTTTAGCGATCGCCTGCGGCTGATCGCCCGCCGGTTCAAACGGCTGGTGCAATTGATACGGGCTATTGGGGAATGTCGCGATCAAAGGTAAAATTGCCGCTCTTACAAAACGTTAGATTCTACCACGGGCAAAAACCCGCCCGGCAGCCAGCATAGGACCGCAATTGAAACTCTCGACACGCGTACAGGCCATCAAGCCTTCCCCCACTCTCGCAGTCACGGCACTCGCCGCCAGCCTCAAGGCGCAAGGCAAGGATATTATCGGGCTCGGCGCCGGCGAGCCGGACTTCGATACCCCGCAGCACATTAAAAATGCGGCGATCGCGGCGATCAACGCCGGCTTCACCAAATATACCGCGGTGGATGGCATGCCTTCGTTGAAGCAAGCCATTATCGCTAAACTCAAGCGCGACAATGGGCTCGCCTACACGCCTAGGCAAATCCTGGTTTCGTGCGGAGGTAAGCAGAGCTTTTTCAATCTGGTGCAGGCCTTTATTAATCCGGGCGACGAAGTCATCATTCCCGCGCCATATTGGGTGTCCTATCCCGATATCGTGATTTTGGCCGATGGCAAGCCGGTGATCGTCAATGCCGGTATCGAGCAGGGTTTCAAGATCACGCCCGCGCAACTTGCCGTGGCCATCACCCCTAAGACGCGCATGGTGGTAATTAACAGCCCGAGCAATCCCAGCGGCGCGATTTATACCCAAGCGGAATTGGAAGCCTTGGGCGCGGTGCTGCGCCGGCATCCCGAAATCCTAATCGCCTCCGACGATATGTACGAGCACATTCTGCTCGGGGATGCGCCGTTCGCCAATATCCTCAATGCCTGTCCCGATCTGTATGAACGCACCATGATCTTGAACGGCGTTTCCAAGGCTTATGCCATGACCGGCTGGCGCATCGGCTACGCGGCGGGAGCCGAGGCGCTGATTACCGCCATGACCAATGTGCAATCGCAAAGTACATCGAATCCGACCTCGATCTCGCAAGTCGCGGCGGAAGCGGCCTTGAACGGCGACCAAGCCTGCATTCAGCCCATGCTGAAAGCGTTCCGCGAGCGGCATGCGTTCGTGGTGGATGCGCTGAATAAAATTCCCGGCGTGCAATGCTTGCCTGCCGGCGGCGCGTTCTATGCCTTTTCCGATGTGCGCACGGCTATCGCTCACCTGCATAAAAAGGGCGTGATTGCCGCGGCCAACGACATTGCCCTCAGCAACTACTTGCTGGAAAAAAGCGGCGTCGCGGTGGTGCCGGGCTCGGCATTCGGCCTCGAGGGCTATATTCGTCTGTCGTTCGCCACCTCGATGCAGAATTTAGAACAGGCGCTGGCACGTATTCATCAAGCTTTAGCTTAAATGACGTGGAATTTCAGCCACTGTATCGGCGCAATGTCGCGCGCTTTGGTTGACCGCGAGGGAAGAAAACCGTTACCATACGCGGCTCACAAATTCCCCGATAGCTCAGTCGGTAGAGCAACGGACTGTTAATCCGTGTGTCCCTGGTTCGAGTCCAGGTCGGGGAGCCAAAACATCAATCAAAGGGTTAGCTTACGGGCTAGCCCTTTTTCCTTTCCGATCATGGCCAGCGCACAACAGTGCGTCCACCACCAGTATTATCGGGCGCTGAGGCAAGTCCGAAATCCCGCAAAGATATCGCTGCGCTCGGGTAGATAAAAGTTTCGATACTGCAGATGATGCATGCGTGCATGGGTCGCGAAACTGCCGCCTCGCAGGCTGCGGTGACTGGAAAACCATGGCGCGGAATAATCGCGGTAAGGATCCGGAGCAAAGCCCGGGTAAGGCATGAACGGATTGCTCATCCACTCCCATACCAGGCCACCCCATTGCATGGCGTCGTGCCGTGCGGCAGCCTCCCATTGCGCCTCGGTCGGCAAGTCGCGTTTTGCCCAGAGGCAGTAAGCCTGCGCCTCATAGGCGTTGACGTGCGTGATGGGCATATCCGCCGGCAAGGGTAGCCACCGATCGAACCACCGGCATTGCCATTCGTTTGCCGTCTTGCGCCAGCGCTCCGGATGGGATCGCGTTACGCTGCCGCGCCAATGCCCTGCCGCATCCGGCCAAAAATCCGGCGTGTCGTATCCGCCGGCTTCCACAAAACGCAAAAACGCGCCGCACGAGACGGGCGTGGCATCCATGTGTAGTGAGGGAATCATGACCTCGTGTGCCCATTTTTCATTGTCGAAGTAGAACCCGGCGCCGTTCGGCTCCTGGCCGATACGCGCCGCACCGGCCGCTATCGTTACCTGCGCGGCCTCCATCGGCACGCTGGGCAATACCGTTCCCGCGGGAGCAGAAAAACATAAATGGTCGCGTAAATAGGTGAGCGCCTCCACATGCATGTCTTCGTGAAACAAGGCTAGCCGGTAAAAATACAAATCCGCATCGGAATCGCCGCAGCGCGCCAGGCTCGCCAAGGTCGACTCAAGTTGCGCCGCCAGCATGTCATATAGCGCGCGGCGCTCCGGCAGGCTGACTTCCCAGCGCGCCGTGTGCGGAATGATGCTTGAGTTGAAGGTGTGATCGGGCCCGGCATGGCGCACGGGCAGCCGTGCTTGCGGCTGGCCACTGTCATCCATCCGATGCGGGCCGCGCAAAGTCCACCATTCCGCGAACCAGGCGACATGGCCGATTTCCCACGCCACCGGGTTATAGTTGGGATGGTAAGGTACGCGCCACTGCGCATCGGACAAATCATCCACGCACGCCAATAAATTGGCGCGCGCATCGCGCATTGCCGCGGCTAATTGATCCTTGTTATAGTGCCTGGCAAGCATGCCTTGCTGGTTTAGCTGTAGCATATCTACTCTATACCCATGTCAGATACTCAACCCACATGCGCCATTATCAGCCCGGCATTGGCAAACGCCAATAACGGCAACTGGCATACCGCATCGCGCTGGCAAACATTTCTTGCCGCGGATGCCGATGCCTCGGTAGCGCTGACATGGGACGGTACGCCGGCAGACGTCATGATCGCCTTGCATGCGCGGCGTTCGGCCGATAGCATCGCCCGGTTCGCCGATGCGCATCCAGACCGTCCCCTGGTTGTCGTGCTGACGGGGACCGATCTTTACCGCGACATGAAGCTGGATGGCGCCGTATTGCACTCCCTGGAGGCGGCAACTCACTTGGTCGTGTTGCAGGAGCAAGCCTTGCTGGAGCTTGCGCCTAGCCTGCGCATAAAAGCGCGTGTCATCATCCAGTCCGCGCCTCGTTTAACACGCCTCAAACCCAATAAGCGCACTTTTGATTTTGTTGCCGTGGGCCATTTGCGCGCTGAAAAAGATCCGCTGACGCTGATGCGCGCGGTGCAACTCCTGCCCGCGTCATCGGTTATCCGCGTGGTGCATATCGGCAATCCCTTGGATGAGACGCTAGGGCAAGCCGCGCGGCAAACCATGGCCCGCTGTCCCGGCTATCGCTGGCTTGGCGGTTTACCGCGAAGCCAGGCCCGGCGTTGGATCGCGCGCAGTCGGGCGCTGATCCACCCATCGGCAATGGAAGGCGGCGCCCATGTCATTATCGAAGCCGTGCAATCCAATGTGCCGGTGCTGGCCAGTTTTATCGGCGGTAATATTGGCATGCTGGGGCAGGATTACACGGGTTATTTTCCATTGGGCGACGCCGCAGCACTGGCTAAACTGATGCTACGCTTTGCCTCGGATCAGACCTTTGCCGCGCATTTACTGACGCAATGCGCGGCACGCTCGGCGCTGTTCGAACCGGAACGCGAACGGCAGTTGGTGCGGCAATTGTTCAAGGATGCTAGACTCGAACATTCGGAAAATTATGCCAGATAAGTGAGCTACTTATGAATATTCCCATAGAAATTCCCGAAATTAAACTCACCGCGTTTTCGCATGGCGGCGGCTGCGGCTGCAAAATCGCGCCTGCCGTGCTCGCCGAAATACTCCGGAATAGCCAGGGTACGCCCCTCCCGGAACAACTACTGGTTGGCATCGAGACTTCCGATGACGCCGCGGTGTATCAAATCAATGAGACGCAGGCGCTGATCGCCACCACGGATTTTTTCATGCCTATCGTGGATGACCCTTTTGATTTTGGGCGTATCGCCGCCACCAACGCTATTTCGGATATTTACGCCATGGGCGGCAAACCCATCATGGCCTTGGCGCTGGTCGCCATGCCGGTGAATAAACTGCCTACCGAGATCATCGGAAAAATCATTCAAGGCGGCGAAGCCGCTTGCCGCGAAGCCGGTATCCCGATCGCGGGGGGGCACACCATTGACTCGGTTGAACCCATTTATGGCCTAGTGGTAATGGGGCTGGTGCATCCCAAGCGAGTGAAGAAAAATGCCGGCGCAAAACCGGGCGACCGGCTCATTCTCGGCAAACCTTTAGGCGTCGGCGTGTATTCCGCCGCATTGAAAAAAGGTCAATTGGATGCGCAAGGCTACGCACAATTCGTGGCACTGACTACGCAACTCAACAAGCCGGGCATTGCCTTGGCCGAGCTTCCCGGCGTGCACGCATTAACCGACGTCACGGGCTTTGGTTTGGGTGGGCATGCGCTGGAACTGGCGCGTGGCGGCAAAGCGACGGTAGCCATCGATTGGGCCAAAGTACCGCTGCTGCCGCATGTGGAAGCGATGATTAGCGCGGGCACCGTGACTGGCGCATCCGGCCGCAACTGGCTCAGCTATGGAAAGGAAATTCAACTATCCCCGGCACTGGGACAAGTGCAGCAGGATTTGCTGACGGATCCGCAAACCTCGGGCGGACTACTGGCCGCGTGCGCGCCAGAGGCCGTAGACGAAGTATTGGCGATTTTTGCGGCCGGTGGTTTTGCGCATGCCGCGGTAATCGGCGAGGTGCAAGCCGGGCCGGCGCAATTGCTGGTGCGTTAAGCCTCAGGCGTGGCGTAGAGGAGCGCGAAATAGCGCATGGGGTCGGTCCAAAGTTGCCGCACCGCGAGTCCTGCTTGCTGTAGCAAGGTGCGCGCCGATTCCGGTGTGTATTTATAAGCGTTTTCCGTATGGATGCGCTCATGCGCGGCGAATAGGCGGCTGCCGCCGGGCCATGCGATGCGCACGTCGCGCACTGCCTCAAGATGCATTTCAATCCGCGCGGCTTGCGTATTGAACAAGGCCACATGCCGCCAATCCTCGAGTTTGAAATCACTGCCCAAAATGCGGTTCACATGCAATAGCACATTTCGATTGAACGCAGCGGTGACGCCTAGAGCATCGTCGTAAGCCGCTACCAGCGTGGCGCTGGCTTTGACTAAATCCATCCCGATCAACAAGCCATCGCCGGTCTTCATGTTTTGACGCAGACGCCCCAGCAGCATCGCCGCATCGGCACCGGAAAAATTACCGATGGAAGAGCCCAGGTAAAAAAAAGTGCGCCGCTTATCCGCGACCTCCGCGGGCAAATCCAGCCGCGTGGAAAAATCCGCGCCCACGCCCAGCATATCGGTATCCGGGTATTGCCGGCTCAGATGCGCCAAAGCATCGCGCAGAAATTCTACTGAAATATCGACGGCGACATATTGTGCCGGTTGCAGCGCCGGAAACAGCCGCGCGACTTTTTCGCAATTGCCCGCGCCCAAATCGATCAGGGTTCCCTGCGTGCCGAGGGCGTGCGTAATTTCATCGCGGTAGATCGAAAAAATTTCCGCTTCGACGCGCGGCGGATAATACTCCGGCAAGGCCGTGATCGCCGCGAACAGGCGCGATCCGAGCAAGTCATAAAAAAATTTGGGTGCGATACAAGCGTCGCGCGCGAGCAGGCCGCGCGCCAGTTCAAGCACAACCTCGGCGGCATTTTCTACATAGCACTGAAAAAAACGCGGGGACACGATGAGACTGCCGCATCACTTTCATGATTATCCAGGAGCGCGACAATAACCGCGCGGGGAATAATTGACAAGACGAATTCGAGCAGCCAGGATGTTTATATCGTCCTCCGCACCTCAATCCCCTTGGGAGAAGCACATGAAACGCCGCGATTTTGTCAAATTTAGCGCTGCCAGTAGCGCCCTATCCTGTATTTCTCCGCGTCTAAGCGCCGCCGAACCGGCTCGGCATTGGCGCACATTCCGCCTGACTTACCACATCGACTTACCCGCCGCGGGCACGCCCGCCAACCTGTGGCTCCCCCTGCCGGAAACCGCGATGGGCGGGTGGCAACAGGCCAGCGAGGTCGAATATAGCGGCGAGGCCGATAGTAACCGGGTCGTGGTCGATACGCACGCCGATACCAGCTATTACAACGCACTCTGGCAGGAGAGCAAACCACGGCAGCTCAGTGTTTCCTGTGTGGCGCGCACCGTGGATCGCAGCGCCCCGCCCAAACCCTTGACTACCCGATTCAAGCCAAGCTTGCCGGCAGCGGTGCAAGCATTCCTCAAGCCCAGCCGGCACATTCCCGTGGATGGCATCGTGCTCGATACCGCGCGCGAAGCCACTCGAGGCGCCCACACCCCTTTGGAAAAAGCCCGCGCCATTTACGAGTGGGTGGTGGAGAACAGTTTTCGCGACCCAAAAACGCAAGGCTGCGGTCTCGGCGACATTAAAACCATGCTGGAAACCGGCAATCTTGGCGGCAAGTGCGCCGACATCAGCTCACTGTTCGTCGGACTGGCGCGGGCATCGGGCATTCCCGCGCGCGATGTTTTCGGCATCCGCGTAGCGGAATCTCGGCAGTTCAAAAGCCTGGGTAAAACTGGCGATGTCACCCGCGCCCAGCACTGCCGGGCGGAATTCTATTTGGCCGGTCACGGCTGGATACCGGTGGATCCGGCCGATGTGCGCAAGGCCGTGCTGGAAGAAAAGTTGCCGCTTAGCCACCCCGAAATCATCGCATTGCGCGCGAAACTGTTCGGTTTCTGGGAAATGAATTGGTTGGCATTTAACCACGCGCGAGATTTCTCGCTCGCGCCCCCGGCGAAAAATAACCCGATCAATTATCTGATGTATCCCTACGCGGAATTGGCGGGCATTCCACGCGAACAACTCGTGCCCGAGCGGTTCGCCTACCGTATTACGGCGGAGGAGCTGTCTGTCTAAGTGCAGCGTCTATTTACCACCTCATGCAAGCACTCGTGTTTCATCTCACCAGCGAATTTATCGAACTAAATGCGCTGCTCAAATTGACCGGCGTATGCGATAGCGGCGGCGCGGGGAAAATATTGGTGGCAAGTGGCAGGGTATCGGTCGACGGCAAAGTGGAATTGCGCAAAACGTGTAAGATTCGAGCGGGTCAAGCCGTCAGCCTGGGGGACGTGCGAATCCAAGTCATCGCAGCTCCCCGCACGGCTGAATAAAATTCAGCCATGGCGCTCAAATCGACAATTTTCAAAGTAGAACTGCAAATCGCCGATATGGAGCGGCATTACTATCATACGCACACGCTGACCATCGCCCAGCACCCGTCGGAAACCGACGAACGCATGATGGTGCGTATCCTGGCATTCGCGCTGCACGCGCATGAAGCCTTGGCGTTCGGCAACGGCTTGAGCACCGATGACGAGCCCGATTTGTGGCAGAAAGAT
>DAIAMA010000039.1 GCA_027438535.1 bacterium | reverse complement strand
GTGCGGAAGTGCGCGGCGCCCCCGGCACACCCTCGAAAGGCGCGGAGGCCATCGACGATTGGCTGGCAGTGAAAGGCCAGCGTTTTTTGGAACTCACGCTGGATAACGGTTCCGGCTTATCGCGCACCGAGCGCATCAGTGCGCAACACCTCGCCTGGGTGCTGCGCGCGGCATATCACTCTCCCGTATTTGCCGAATTGGAATCGTCGCTGCCCATCGTCGCGGTGGATGGCACCATGAAAAAGCGGCTTTTACTCAGCGACATCTCCGGCCATGCGCACATCAAAACCGGCTCGCTCAAAGACGTGCGCGCCATCGCCGGCTATGTGTTAGACGCCCAAGGGCGGCAAATGGTGGTGGTCTGCCTGATCAACTATCCTAACGCCGGCCAAGCGCGGCCGATCCAAGACGCCTTGCTGGAATGGGTATTCAATCGGCCATAATTCGTTCTGCCGCCCTTTATTTCGCCCTAAAGAAACGTGAAACCACTCCGTTAAAGCCTCATGGCCAGTCTTTTCCGGAATGGCACGGTTAGTCCACGTCAATGAAATAATGAGGAAAACATGTTTCTTTCCAATGCAAGAATCAGCGTGCGCCTAGGGATCGGTTTTGGCCTATCGATGGCGCTCACAATTTCCCTCGTAGCGCTAGGGCTATTTCAGATGCGTGAGATGAAAACGGACATGGATGCCATCATGCGCAACGATATGGCCAGAATCAGTAATGTCGATGCCATGCGCGCGGCAGTACTGAAAACGGCCATCGCGGTGCGCAATATTACCTTGCTGTCCGATGACGCGGCCATCGCGGAAGAAGCCCAACGGCTCGCACCCTTGCGCGCGAAATATACGGCCGCGGAGCAGCAATTGCATGCCGCGGCGCATTCTCCGGAAGCGCTCGCCATCCTGGCGCGAATCGATGCCGCTAAAACCCGGACCGACCCGCTGATAGAAAAAGTGCTGGCGCTCGCTAAAGCGAACAAGGATAGCGAGGCTACGCAAATGCTGTTGCAAACCGTACGCCCCAATCAGCGCGATTGGCTAGCCGCACTGGAGGATTTAGTACAATTCCAGGTGCGGCATGCGGCAGCGTTCGTCGCCGAGGCGCAGGCGGCCTATACAAGAGCCTGGATCACCATGCTCTCGCTCACCGCGCTCGCCATGGCACTGGGCGCGCTGGCCGCATTGTTGATCACGCGCGGCATCACGCGCCCGCTCAACGAAGCCGTGCGCATGGCCCAACTGGTCGCGACGGGCGATCTGACCGGACAGATAACGGTCGCTACACAGGATGAAACCGGGCAATTAATGCAGTCGTTGAAGCATATGAATGACAGCCTGACCACTGTCATCCGGCAAGTGTCCGCCCACGCGGAATCGGTGGCCAGCGCCGCGACCCAGCTCGCCGCCGCCTCCAGCCAGATCGCGGTGGGTTCGCAACATCAATCCGAGGCGACCTCCGCGATGTCGGCGGCGGTGGAAGAGATGACCGTCAGCATCGACCAAGTCGCGGAGAATGCGAAACAAGCGCAAATTATTTCGACCGAGGCAGGCGATCTTTCCAGCCAGGGCGCGCAGGAGATTCATGAAGTCATGGACGGCGTGCGTAAGATCGGCGATTCGGTCGGCGATTCGGCGCGCGTAATCCGGGAGTTGGAGCAGAAATCGAATCAAATTTCCCAAGTGACAAAAGTAATCAAAGAAATCGCCGACCAAACCAACTTGCTTGCGCTCAATGCCGCGATCGAGGCCGCGCGCGCGGGCGAACAAGGGCGCGGCTTCGCGGTAGTCGCCGACGAAGTACGGCAGCTCGCGGAACGCACTACGCGCGCCACCCAGGAAATCGCAACCATGGTCGAATCCATCCAGAGCGGCACGTGCAGCGCGGTGGCGACCATGGAGACCGCGGTCACGCGCGCGCACGATGGCGCCCGGCTCGCCGACCAAGCCGGCGTGTCTGTCAGTTCTATCAAGGACGGCGCGGTACGCGTGGTGGGCGTAGTCAATGACATCTCGCTCGCGCTCAAGGAACAAAGCGCCGCGAGCAATGATATCGCCAAAAACGTCGAAAAAATCGCGCAGATGGTCGAGGAAAATAGCGCTGCCATGCAAGAAACCGCCAGCACCGCAGCACAGCTGGAACGGCAATCCGAAAGCCTCAACGAGGTGGTCAGCCGCTTCAAGTTGCAGCCGAATTAAGCGCCGCGTCTTTTCAGCATATTCATAAGCCGAGTTCAGGCCAAAGCGCATCCACGCGCGCCGTCACATTGGCGTCGCGCGTGATCGGCGTACCCCACTCGCGCGCGGTTTCGCCTTTCCATTTATGCGTCGCGTCGATGCCCATCTTGCTGCCCAAGCCCGAAACCGGACTGGCGAAATCGAGATAATCGATGGGTGTGTTTTCCACGATCAGCGTGTCGCGCGCCGCGTCCACGCGCGTGGTGAGCGCCCAGATCACTTCTTTCCAATCGCGAATATTCACATCGTCGTCCACCACGATGATGAATTTGGTGTACATGAATTGGCGCAGGAAGCTCCACACCCCGAACATCACGCGCTTGGCGTGCCCGGGGTATTGCTTCTTCATGCTCACCACCGCCATGCGATAGGAGCAACCTTCGGGCGGCAAATAAAAATCGCTGATCTCGGGAAATTGCTTTTGCAGCAGCGGCACGAACACCTCGTTCAAGGCAACGCCCAGCATCGCCGGCTCATCCGGCGGCTTGCCGGTATAGGTCGAATGGTAGATGGGGTCATGGCGCGTTGTGATGCGCTGTATGGTCAACACCGGAAATTTGTCCTGCTCGTTGTAATAGCCGGTATGGTCTCCGTAAGGGCCTTCGAGCGCGGTTTCATTTGGATCGATATAACCTTCGAGCACGATCTCGGCGCTGGCCGGAACCTGCAGATCGCAGCTCACGCATTTCACGACTTCGGTTTTCGCGCCACGCAACAGGCCCGCGAATTGATATTCGGAAAGCGTGTCCGGCACCGGTGTGACCGCGCCCAGAATAGTTGCCGGGTCGGCGCCGAGCGCGACCGCGAGCGGAAACTTTTCGCCGGGATGCGCGACGCAAAACTCGCGGAAATCCAGCGCGCCGCCGCGATGCGCCAGCCAGCGCATGATGACCTTGTTCGGTGCGACGACCTGCTGGCGATAGATGCCCAGGTTCTGGCGCGGCTTGTTCGGGCCGCGCGTGACGACCAGACCCCAGGTGATCAGCGGCGCGACATCGCCGGGCCAGCAGGTTTGAATCGGCAGCCTGCCGAGATCGACCTCATCGCCTTCCCATACGATATCTTGGCACGGCGCGCGCGAAACTTCTTTCGGTGCCATATTGAGTACTTGCTTATAGAGCGGCAATTTATCCCACGCGTCTTTCAAGCCTTTGGGCGGATCCGGCTCCTTGAGAAAAGCCAGCAGCTTCCCCACCTCGCGTAGCGCGGCCACGTCGTCCTCGCCCATGCCCATCGCCACGCGCCTGGGCGTACCGAACAAATTTCCCAGCACGGGGATGGTGTGGCCAGTCGGTTTCTCGAACAGAATCGCCGGGCCGCCTGCGCGCAGCACGCGGTCGCATACCTCGGTCATTTCGAGATGCGGATTCACCGCCACGGCCACCCGCTTTAATTCGCCTTGCGCTTCAAGCTGGGCGATAAAATCTCGCAAATCGGTATATTTCATACTGGAGTCCAGGTCATGTTGTTGCGTACATGATACGTGAGTTGCAGCCACGCTTGGCTTCACGTTCAGATACAATTAATCCAATGCGCAGAATCGAAATTCTCATCGCGCTGCTGAGTACGGCGTTCGTGATTACCTTATGGGCGCCCATCTCCAGCTGGCACAGCCCAATACTGCTGTTACTGGCTCTAGCCTTGGCGCTGATTGAAAGGCGCGCGCGCATAAAAGAAGCGGCGCATCATCAACTCACCGCAAAAGTGTTCGACACCAGCGGCAATGGTATGCTGATTTCCGATAAAAATAATATCATTGTCGCAATCAATCCGGCATTTAGCGCCATCACCGGTTATGCGCCAGAGGAGATCGTCGGTAAAACCCCAAAAATACTCAGCTCCGGCCGCCACGACAAGGCGTTCTACCACGCCCTATGGCAAGCACTCGAAACTCAGGGCATGTGGCAAGGCGAGATTTGGGATCGGCGCAAAAACGGCGAAGTTTATGCAGAATGGCTCACCATCAATACGGTGAAAAACCCGCGTGGCGAAGTTACCCATTACATCGCCATTTTTTCCGACATCACCGAACGCAAAGCGCAGGCGGAACGCGTGGAATATATGGCCACGCACGATACTCTCACGGGCCTGCCGAACCGCGCGCTATTTTCGGAATTACTCAATAAATCGCTGGCCGATGCACGCCGCGCGAACGAGCATGTGGCGGTACTTTTCCTGGATCTCGACCGCTTCAAAATAGTCAATGACACCCTGGGGCACGGTGTTGGCGATTTGCTGCTGGACACGGTAGCCGACCGGCTACGCGCCGCGACCCGGGCCGGCGACATCGTGGCGCGCCAAGGGGGCGACGAATTCATCATCGCGCTACCGCGGCTGGCCACGCAGCAAGACGCCGCCCTCATCGCGGATAAAATCGGCAATGCCTTGAATCACCCTTGCATACTGGCGGGCCATGAACTACATCTTTCCACCAGCATCGGCATTGCGCTATTCCCGGAAGATGGCGCAGATGCCACAACGCTATTGAAAAACGCCGATGCCGCCCTGTATCGCGCAAAGGCGATGGGCCGCAACAATTTTCAATTCTTCACTGCCGACATGAACAGCAATACCGCCGAACGCCTGGCGTTGGAGAACGCCTTGCGCCGCGCGCTGGAACGCCAGGAGCTGTCCTTGCACTATCAGCCGCAAGTGGATTTGCCTAGCGGGCGCATCGTCGGCGCCGAGGCGCTGCTGCGTTGGCAGCATCCGGAATGGGGCATAGTCTCCCCGGCGAGATTCATGCCGATAGCCGAAGAATCCGGGTTGATCAATGCCATCGGCGCTTGGGTGCTGACCGAGGCGTGCCGCGAGGCACAGTCGTGGTCTGCGCCGAATGATTATTCGAGCGTAGCGGTCAACCTCTCCGCGGTGCAGTTGCGCCAGCTTGACCTCGTGAATTTAGTAGAAGCCGCGCTGACCGAAACCGGACTTGCGCCGGCGCGGCTGGAACTCGAGCTCACTGAGAATACCATCATGCGCGACACGGCGGCGACGCGCAGCGCCTTCGAAGCGCTGCATGCGCTGGGCGTCAAATTCGCGATCGACGATTTCGGCACCGGCTATTCCAGCTTGACGTATTTGCGGCAATTGCCGATCGATAAGCTCAAAATCGATCGCTCATTCGTAGCCGATATTCCGCAGAGCGCGGATGCCAGCGCCATCGCCGCCACCATCGTCCGCATGGGTGCCAGCTTAGGCCTGCAAACTATCGCCGAAGACGTCGAGACACAGGAACAATACGACTGGCTCGCTCACGCCGGCTGTCATCAGGCGCAAGGCTATCTCATCGCGAAACCGATGCCGGCCGAAGCTTTCCGCGCCTTACTCGCGAAACAGTCGGCGCCAATTTAGGCTACGGCATCGAGTAGCCGCCGTACCGGCGAGGGCAAAGCCGCGCCACGCGCGGCTTCAAGATCGAGCCACATCGCACCCAGGCCGCTCGCCATGGGTTTAGCGATATCCACCAGAAGCGCATCGATGGTCAAACGGAAATGCGTGAACGCATGCGTGAACGGCGCCAGCCGCATGACACGCCGCGCATGCGAGCCGCAGCGTGCGCGCAAATAATCGTCCAGTATCGTGTCGCGCGCCACCTCGGGAAAGCTCCACAAGCCTCCCCAAATACCTTTAGGCGCGCGCTTCTCCAACAATATTTCATCACCGTGCCGCAAAATCAGCATCACGGTTGTGCGTTCGGGTAAGGCTTTTCTCGGCTTGCGGCCCGGCAATTGCGCGATGCGCCCCTCGCGCCGGGCAATGCACATTTCGCTTACGGGGCACGCGGCGCAACGCGGCTTGGTACGGGTACAGAGCGTTGCGCCCATATCCATCAAAGCCTGGGTATAACATTCGATGTCCGCGTGCGGCAGCAAGGATTGCGCGAGCGCCCACAATCGAGCTTCCACCGCTTTGTCGCCGGGGAAACCTTCCATGCCAAAACAGCGCGCCAACACGCGCTTCACGTTGCCGTCGAGAATGGTGCCGCGCGCACCGAATGCGAACGCAGCAATCGCTGCCGCAGTGGAAGGCCCAATACCGGGCAAGGCGACGATAGCGTCAATCGCTTGGGGAAAGATGCCCTGGTGCCGTTCGATAATACGCTGCACCGCCGCATGCAAATTGCGGGCGCGCGAGTAGTAGCCTAGCCCGCTCCACTGCGCGAGTACCGCGTCCTCAGGCGCCGCCGCAAGACTCGCGATATCGGGAAAGCGCATCATGAAGCGCCGGTAATACGGAATCACGGTTGCTACTTGGGTCTGCTGCAACATGATCTCGGACACCCAGATGCGATACGGATCGCGCGTGTTCTGCCAAGGAAGATCATGGCGGCCATGTTGCCGCTGCCAAACAATCACGTGCCGCGCAAAATCAGACATGGGGACTTGTGCCGCGAGCCTAGTGCCCAAACAAGCCTTTCAGCTGTTCTTGTAATTTTTCTTTGACTTTTCCGGCTACTTCTTCTTTTTTCTGTTCGAGTTTAGCCTTAGCCGATTCGGTGGCGAGCGCGCCGACATCCATCCTGTATTTGAGCGCATCGAAGGCACCCGCTATGCGCACCGGCACGGTCACGCCTTTTAGTTGCGTCAGCGCTTTGCCGCCTTGGCCTTCGAGCGAGCCAACCACGGTTACCTTGGCGAGATAGTCCATAGCTCCCGCGCCGATGTCGATATCGCCGTTGCCGCCGAGGCGCAGCAGCGGCGACTTAGCAATGAGATCGTTGTTATGCGCCACGCCATTCTTGATGACGAACGTCGCCTTCAGCTCCGTGAAGTCGGTCTTTTCAGTACTCACGGCGGTTTGGGTTTGGCTACCGTTTTGCAAACCTGCCACCGCTTCCGCTTTGCGCAGCATGGAGGCAATATTGACACCCTTGATCGCGCCATCCTGTAAATTCACCGCGGCACTGCCGTTAAGCGCCTTCTTCATCGCGCTCGCGGTCGGGCCGCGCATGGTGACATTCAGCGCTACATTGCCGCGTCCTTCGAGCATATCTTTATCGGTCAAATCCTTGAGCAGCGGGCCGATGCTGATGCCGCTCAGGGTTTGTTGCAGCGCGATTTGCGGATTGGCGCTGGTGGTCGCCGACACGGCGCCGCGCATCGACCCCTGATAGAGATTGGCCGAGAGCGGGCTCGCCGCGACGCGGCCGCCACCGGCTTTCACATCGAGCCGGACATTGCTGGATTTGAGGTTGGCTACCTTGAGCTGGCCGATTCGAATGCTGCCGCTGGCATTAATCGATTTCAAGGCCGAAAGATCGATCTGGCTTTCCGGCTCGGATTTACTCGGCTTGCCTGGAGGCGGCAGATAGCGGTCGACATCGATCCGATCGATAGCGACATCGAAAGCGTAACGCGGATTGGCGAATTGGCTCACGCCGAGCTTGGCCTGGATCGTGCTCTCGTCAAGCTTGGCATTCAGATTCACGGCCGCCGTTTGTTTGGCGAGATCGGCGCGCGCATCGCCCGCCAAGGCAAGCTTCATCCCGCCTTTCGGCAATTTAGGATTAGCCACGTCCAGATCGCCGCTGAGCTTAGGCAAGCTGAACGTTTGCGCATCCAAGCTGCCGGTGAACGGGCTCACCAATTTACCCTTGATTGTATTGTCCCCTTGCTTGCCATCGAGATCGATGCGCAACTGGCTGACTTGGAATTGCTTGGCGCTGCCGGAAAGATCGGGCAAGGTCAGCGTTGCGCCAAGCTTGCCGTTCGGCTGCTCGACTTTTGCTTCCAATATCATTTTTTTCCCTTCCGCTTTATTTTCCGTCAGCAGGAATTTGGGCGCGTCGAGCGTGACATCCAGTTTATCCGTCTGGCGCGTGCCTTTGAGGGTAAGCTTCATATCCTTGAGCGCGATCTCCTGCGGATTCATCCTGGTATCCGCATCCCCCTGGGCGCGCAAATCAAGCTGGGTGATACCGGCTGCCTCGCCGCTCACCTTCATATCCAAGCCGTCGAGCGCATAGCGCTTTTCTTCCAGCGAGAACAGCAAACCGCTTTTAAGCATCACATGCGTCGCGAGCTTCGGATTATCGCTCGCCACGTTAAAATCGAGATCGATATCGGTATGCGTGTTGTCTGTCAGGCGCCCGCTCGTCATTTCGAAATCGCTGATGGCAAACTTGTGCCGCGTCATGCGGTCGTCAAAACGCAGCGCACCATGCGAGACTTTCACGCCATCGATGTCGAACTTGATCTGCTCCGATTTATCCTTGCTCAGCAAATCGTCGAAATTGGTGCTGCCATCCGCATTACGCACCAGATTCGCACGCACCCCATCCACCGTGATCTTGTCCACCACCAATTCTTTCTTCAACAGCGGCAGCCAGGCAACATAGAGCTTCACGCTATTCACCGATGCGAATTCCCGCGCGCTGTTATGTTCGGACAACTGCGTCTTGCCCAAGTCCACACCCAGCTTGGGAAAGAGCTTAAGTTTGATATCGCCCTCCAGCGTGAGCGTGCGCTGCTTTTTCTCCTGCACCAGCTTCACGATCTCGGGTTTGAATTGATTCGGATCGACGGTAA